>JAQSWC010000016.1 GCA_029266815.1 Paucimonas sp. | reverse complement strand
GCATTTTCATGTGGATGGTCTCCGTGTCGATGCAGTGGCGTCGATGCTCTACCGAGACTACAGCCGAAAGGAAGGCGAGTGGGTGCCGAATGTCCACGGTGGCCGCGAGAACCTCGAAGCGGTGGCGTTTCTGAAGCAGTTGAACGAAGTGGTAGCCGAGCGCTGCCCCGGCGCCATGGTAATCGCGGAGGAATCGACTGCCTGGCCCGGCGTGACCTCGCCGGTGGATCAGGGCGGCCTGGGCTTCAACTACAAGTGGAACATGGGCTGGATGCACGACACCCTGCGCTATATGTCCAACGATCCGCTGTTTCGCCGCTACCATCATCACGATATGACGTTCGGCATGATCTACGCCTACTCGGAAAAATTCGTGCTGCCGATTTCGCACGACGAGGTGGTGCACGGCAAGGGCTCGCTGCTGAACAAGATGCCGGGTTACGACGAGCAGGAAAAGCTGGCCAACCTGCGCGCCTACTTCGGCTTTATGTGGACGCACCCTGGCAAGAAGCTGCTGTTCATGGGCTGCGAGATTGGTCAGCACACCGAGTGGAACCACGACGCCTCTCCGCAGTGGGAGCTGCTGGACGATCCGCGGCATCGCGGCGTCCAGAGGCTGGTACGCGACCTGAACCGCCTTTACGCGAACGAAGCCGCGCTGCACAGCAAGGACACCGATCCCGACGGCTTCGCCTGGGTGGTCGGCGACGATGCCGACAACAGCGTTTTTGCCTTCCATCGCCGCGGCAGCGACGGCGAGCCGCTTCTGGTGGTGATCAATATGACACCGGTCATGCGGAGCAATTATCGGATAGGCGTGCCCTCTAACCATACTGATGCTCCTTCCACATGGCAGGAGCTGCTGAACACCGATGCCGACGTCTACGGCGGCTTCGGCCACGGCAACCAGGGATGCGTCACGACCGAAACCGCGGCCAGCCACGGCCAGCCGCAGTCCATCGTGTTGACCTTGCCGCCCCTGTCCACCCTGATACTAAAAAGAGCGTCCTGAACGTGACATTGCCCAAGAACCCCTTACCCAATATCCAGGCAGGCCAACCCTATCCACTCGGCGCCACTTACGACGGTTCCGGCACCAACTTCGCGGTATTTTCCGCCAACGCGGAAAAAATCGAACTTTGTCTTTTTGATTCCTCGGGGCGCCATGAAACTGCGCGATTCGAGCTGCCGGAATGCACCAACGAAATCTGGCACGGCTACTTGCCTGGTGTCGAAGCGGGAGCGCTTTACGGCTTTCGCGCGCACGGTCCGTTCCGGCCGGAAAGCGGGCACCGCTTCAATCCGTACAAGCTGCTGATCGACCCTTACAGCAAGCAATTGCACGGACAGGTGCGCTGGGCCGATGCGCTGTACAGCTACCGCATACAGTCGCTGAAGGCCGACCAGTCCTTTGATCGCCGCGACAGCGCGCCCGCCATGCCCAAGTCGGTGGTCACCGATTCCGCGTTCAACTGGCACGACGACAAGCCGCCGCAGGTGCCCTGGGAAAAGACGGTGATCTACGAAGCGCATGTGCGCGGCCTGACGATGCTGGCCGAAAAAATTCACCCGAAGGACAGGGGGACCTTCGCCGGCCTTGCCCATCCTTTCGTGATAGAGCACCTGCTGAAGCTCGGCGTCACCACGCTTGAACTTCTCCCCATTCACGCCTTCGTGCAGGACCGGCGCCTCGTTAGCCAAGGGCTCTCCAACTACTGGGGCTACAACACGCTGTCCTTCTTTGCGCCTGAGCCGCGATACCTCGCCAGCGGCTCGCTCAACGAGATGAAGCATGCCGTCAGGCAGCTGCATGCCGCCGGCATTGAGGTGATTCTCGACGTGGTGTACAACCACACTGCCGAGGAAAGTGAACTGGGGCCGACGTTTTCTTTCCGCGGCCTGGACAATGCCAGCTATTACCGCCTCCTCGCTGGCAACCACCGGCATCTCGTCAACGACACCGGCTGCGGCAACACGCTCAACATGTCGCATCCGCGCGTGATCCAGATGGTGATGGATTCACTGCGCTACTGGGTCCAGGAATTCCACATCGATGGTTTCCGTTTCGACCTCGGCGCCACGCTGGGACGCGAGTGGTATGGGTTCGACCCCGGCTGCGGTTTCTTCGATGCGCTGCTGCAGGACCCGGTGCTGTCACGCGTAAAGCTGATCTCGGAACCGTGGGACGTGGGCCCCGGCGGCTACCAGGTCGGCAATCATCCGGCAGGGTTCGCCGAATGGAATGACCGTTATCGCGACGAAGTGAGGGCCTTCTGGAAAGGCGATGCCGGCATGCGCGGCTCGATCGCCGGCCGGCTGCTCGGATCGGCCGACCTGTTCAACCACAATCGCCGCCGCCCCTGGGCCTCCGTCAACTTCGTCACTGCGCATGATGGCTTCACGCTGCAGGACGTGGTGAGCTACAACCACAAGCACAACGAGGCAAACAAGGAGGGCAACCGCGACGGCAGTGATAACAACCGCAGCTACAACTGGGGCGTGGAAGGGCCGAGCGACGATCCAGACATTCGCGCCAAGCGCGAGCGCGTGAAGCGGGCAATGCTGATGACCTTGATGTTCTCGAACGGCACGCCGATGATGCTGGGCGGCGACGAGTTCGGGCGCACGCAGCAGGGCAACAACAACGCCTATTGCCAAGACAATGAGATTTCCTGGTTCGACTGGAAACAGGCGGACAGCGATGCCGGCCGGGCAATGGTCGATTTCACCCGCCGCTGCATCGCAATTCGCATGCAGCGCCCTACATTGCGCAGCCCAAAGTTCCTGACTGCAACGCCGACAGCGGTGGAGGCCGTGCCCGACACGAGCTGGTTCGACGAAACCGGCAAGGAAATGACGTCCGAGCACTGGGCCTTTGCCGAAGGTCGCCTGCTTGCCTTGCGCCGGATTACGCGCGCGGAACATCCCAGCGAGCACGGCTATGCAGTGGCTGCGACGCTGCTCCTGCTGAATGCATTCTCCGAAGACCGCGAATTCGTGCTCCCCACGCCGGTGATGCCTTGGCGCATAGCAATCGACGCCGCCGAACCATTCGACGGCACCGCGGCCGAACGTTACATGTCCCGCAAGGTCGAGAACAACCGCTTCCTCGTCGCTGCGCACAGCGCGGTATTAATGGTGGCTGACGATGTATACCTCTGAATCTTCAATGTCCTATTCCTTCGGTGCGCAGCCTATCGGCTGTGCAGACTTTCCCTGCACCCGGTTTCGCCTTTGGGCGCCGGGCGTGCAGTCGGTCGGACTCGAGATCGAGGGACATCCGCCGATTCCAATGAATTCGCTGCCGGGCGGGTGGTTCGAGGTCGATGCCGGCTGCGGCGCGGGTTCTCGCTACAAATTCCGCGTCAGCAGTGCGCTGGCCGTGCCGGACCCCGCATCACGACTGCAGGCGGGCGATATACACGATGCCAGCGTGGTCTGGGATCACCGTTCCTACCGCTGGAAAAACACGGCGTGGCGCGGGCGCCCCTGGCATGAAACCGTCCTCTATGAAGTGCATCCGGGCCTGATGGGCGGCTTCAAGGGAATCGAACGCAAGCTGCCGGAACTGGCCGAGCTGGGCATTACTGCGATAGAGCTGATGCCGATCTCGGATTTTCCGGGCAAGCACAACTGGGGCTATGACGGCGTGCTGCCGTATGCGCCTGACGCGGCCTACGGCTCGCCGGACCAGCTCAAGGAAATGATCGACACGGCCCACGGCCTGGGCATGATGGTGTTTCTAGACGTGGTGTACAACCATTTCGGGCCGGACGGCAATTACCTCGGCGCCTACGCACCGGCGTTTTTCCGGGATGACGTCCATACACCATGGGGGCAGGCAATCGATTTTCGCCAGCGCGCCGTGCGCGACTATTTCACCGAGAACGCGATCTACTGGCTGAATGAGTTCCGCGTCGATGGCCTGCGCTTTGACGCGGTCCACGCCATCAGCGAAAAAGACTGGCTGGTGGAAATGGCGCAGCAAGTTCGCAGCCGCGTTATTGCCGGCCGCCACATACATTTGGTGCTGGAAAACGACGAGAACCTCGCCTACCTGCTTGAAGGGAAACCGGACCGGCTCTTCGACGCGCAGTGGAACGACGACATCCACCATGCTTACCATGTGCTGCTTACCGGCGAGAATGAAGGCTATTACGCGGGCTATTCGGACCGACCATCCGGCCGCCTGGCGCGCGGGCTCGCCGAAGGTTTCATCTATCAGGGCGAGGCAGCCCTTTATCCTGGCGCTGAGCCGCGCGGCGAGCGCAGCAGTCATCTGCCGCCGACCGCATTCGTCGACTTTCTCCAAAACCATGACCAGATCGGCAACCGCGCTTTCGGAGAACGGCTGACCACGCTTGCCGATCCGCATGCGCTGCGGGCTGCCATGGCGATGCTGCTGCTGTCGCCGCATATTCCCATGCTGTTCATGGGAGACGAGATCGGCGCAAAACAACCTTTCCTTTACTTCACCAGCCATCCAGATGTTGCGCTGGCCGATGCGGTAAGGGAAGGGCGCAGACAGGAGTTCGCCCGCTTTGCCGCCTTTTCCGATCCTGAAAAGCGCGCCCTGATTCCCGATCCCAATGCAGAATCCACCTTTTTTGCGTCGCTGCCCAAGGAAGACGACAGTGCTCCTTATTGGCGCCGCTGGGTGAAGACATTGCTGGAAATCCGTCATCGCGACATCATGCCGCGGCTTGCCAATGCGCGGTCATTCGGAGCGCAGGCGCTCGGTTCGGCCGGCGTACTGGGACGATGGATGATGGGCGACGGGAGCGTGCTCTCGCTGTCCGTCAATCTCGACCGTCAACCCGTCGCCGTGCCCACCGCGGCGTCGCCGGACCAGGCCAGGTTGCTGTTCGAAACCGAGGGCGCGGCGAACTGCGCAAGGCAGGGCGAACTGCCCGCGCACGCCATGCTCGCCCTTCTGGAGCCGGCTCCATGAGCGAAGAGGCAATCTACCGCCTGGCCGAGGCGGCTGGCCTCTCCCGCCACTGGAGAGATGCAGCCGGCCGCCCGCAGCAGGTAATGCCAGAAACGCTGCGCAAGATACTGGAGAAGCTCGGCCTGCCGTGCGGCGACGAAGGACAATGCCGCGACAGCGAGGCATCGCTGAAAACATCCGTGGACGGCAACAGGCTGCCGCCGCTTCTTACCGGCAGCACTGCGCAGGCACTGACGCTTCCGGCGAACTCGTTGCTTTCCGGCCAGCGCTATCGCATCGAGCTCGAAGAGGGAGGACAGATCGAAGGCACGTTCTCACAGGATCATCATTCGTTCGCGCTGCCTCCTATACGGGAATCCGGCTATCACCGCCTGCTCGTCAATGAAAGGGAAACTCTGCTGGCGATCGCGCCGCCGCGTTGCTACGGCGTGTCCGATGCGTTGCGAATGACAGCCGGCGATGGCGCGGCCAGCGCCGATGCGCGGCTGTGGGGACTCGGCGTACAACTGTATTCGTTAAGACGGAATGGCGATGGCGGCATCGGCGACTTCACCGCGCTTGAGCAAACCGCGCGCAGGCTTGCCGAGCGAGGTGCCGCCGCGGTGGCAATCAGCCCGGTGCATGCGATGTTCAGCGCCGATGTGCACCGCTTCAGTCCTTACGGGCCGTCGAGCCGGCTGTTCATCAACGCGCTGCATATCGATCCCGCCAAGGTGCTCGGCGAAGAGGCCTACCTCGGTGTGATTGCACAGCTAGGGGTCGCGGAGCATCTGGCTGCGCTTGAAAGCCATGACCTGATCGACTGGCCCGCTGCCGCGACGTTGCGCCTGGCATTGCTGCGCGCGCTGTACGACGTGTTCATGCAAAACGGCACGATGCAGAGCGAATTCGAGGCCTTCCGCAAGATGTCGGGGGAGGCGCTGCGCGACCACGCCCGGTTCGAAGCGCTGCATGCCTTGCGCCTGAGGCAGGGCGAGAGCGCCTACTGGGCGGAGTGGCCCGCGGGACTGCGAGATCCCAACGGCGTCGGCGTGGCGCAGTTCGCGCGCGATCACGCGCATGAAATCGAATTCCATGAATTCCTGCAATGGCAGGCTGCACGCGGGCTTCAGAATGCCCAGGGCGCCGCCTGCAAGGCCGGCATGCCGATCGGCGTGATCACCGACCTTGCGGTGGGCGCGGACAACGGCGGCAGCCAGGCATGGAGCCGGCAGAGGGAAATCATCAACGGCTTGTCGGTCGGCGCTCCGCCGGACGCCATGAATCCACGCGGCCAGGCCTGGGGGCTGGGAGCATTTTCGCCGCAGGCAATGAAGGCCGAAGGCTTCCGTGCGTACACAGAAATGCTGCGCTCGGCTTTCGCCTATGCCGGCGGCGTTCGCATAGACCATGTGCTCGGACTGAAGCGGCTGTGGCTGGTGCCGGATGGCGAATCGCCGGAAAACGGGGCCTACCTCAGCTATCCGATGGAAGACCTGATGCGCTTGATTGCGCTCGAATCGTGGCGCCATCGAGCCATTGTGATCGGCGAAGACCTCGGCACCGTGCCGGAAGGGTTCAGCAATCATTTGTCGGACGCCGGCCTGCTGGGCATCCGCGTTCTGCTGTTCCAGCGACACGGGGAGCGTTTCATGCAGCCACGGGATTGGCCGGACGGTGCCATTGCCACCACGACCACGCACGACCTGCCGACCCTGGCGGGCTGGTGGGAAGGCCGGGACCTCGAATTGCGAAACGAGCTCGACCTCCTTGAAAAGGGCCAGACAATAGATGACGCTCGGAGGACGCGCGAGAAGGAACGCGAAGCGCTGTGGCAAGCGCTGGCGGAGTCAGGCCACGCGCAGGGCAGCATGCCGGAGAAGCGCGCGGACCGCGCGCCCCTGGAAGAAGCGATTGCGTTCATGTCCGCTTCGCCTGCGCCGCTTGCCATGCTTCCGGCTGAAGACGCTCTCGGCCTGGCAGAACAACCCAACATGCCGGGCACAGTGCACGAACACCCGAACTGGCGGCGTCGCCTGCCTGTAACCGTGAATACACTATTTGACGAGCCTGCCGTGAATCGCCGGCTGGATATCCTCAACCAATCCCGTTGCCATAACAAAGAAGCCTGATGACTACACTGCGCGCCACCGCACGCCTGCAACTGCACAAGGACTTCACGTTCGAGGATGCCGAACGCGTGCTGCCGTATTATGCGTCGCTGGGCATCAGCCACATCTATGCGTCGCCCATTCTTACGGCCCGCAAGGGCTCGACACATGGCTACGACATCGTCGATCCGACGCGGATCAATCCCGAACTCGGCGGCGAGATCGGATTCCGTCGTTTCGTGGAAGCGGTGCGCAAGGCGGGCATGGGACTGATCCAGGATATCGTCCCCAACCACATGGGCATCGGCCCGGAAAATCCGTGGTGGCAGCATGTGCTCGAATGGGGGCAGAAGAGTCCGTATGCTGGCTGGTTCGACATCGACTGGAAGCCCGCCGACGACATGCTTCACGGGAAAGTGATGGCGCCGTTTCTTGGCAAGCCCTATGGTGACGCCCTGACGGCAGGCGAGATCAAGCTGGAGTTCGACCAATCCCGCGGCAAGTTTTTCATCAGTTATTTTTCGCACCGATTTCCGCTGTCGCCGGACGATTACGCCTCCGTGCTGCTGACCACCGGCTCGGAACGCCTCGCGCCGGCGGTGGCCATGTTCGAGAGCTTCCAGGGTGAATTCAGCGACCTCACTCAGCAAAACGCCGACGTCGGTTTCGGGTTGTTGCGCGAACTGGCTGAGACAGCAGAAGGCATGAGCGATATCGACGCCGTCCTGGCTGCTTATTCCGCCGGCACTCCGCAGGGCTTTGCAGCATTACATGAGCTGCTCGAGCGCCAGCATTACCGTCTCGCGTGGTGGCGCTGCGCGGCCGACGGCATCAACTGGCGTCGCTTCTTCGAAGTGACCGATCTGGCCGGGGTGCGCGTTGAGCAGGAAGACGTGTTCGAAGCCACTCATGCGCTGATCTTCCGCCTGTATGCCGAAGGCTTGATCGACGGCGTACGTATCGATCATGTCGATGGCTTGGCAGACCCCGGCGCCTATTGCCGCAAGCTCAGATCCCGCCTTCAGGCTCTGTCATCGCAGCGGCCCGCCGAGCTGCCGCCGGCGCCGGCCTACATCATCGTCGAGAAAATCCTCGCGCCTGAAGAGCAGTTGCGCGACGGGTGGGCCATCGACGGCACCAGCGGTTACGAATTCATGGACCAGGTCGGCGCGCTGATGCACGATGAGGCCGGGGAGGCGACACTCACCGCGCTTTGGGAAGACCTGACGGGCCACGAGGGTGATTTCCTTTCCGAGGTGAGGCAGGCGCGACGTCAGCTCCTCGCAAACAACCTCGCCGGAGAATTTGAAGCCGCCGCCCGTGCATTGCATGCGTTGGCACGGACCGACCTGCGCACCCGCGATTTCTCGCTCGGCGCGATTCGCCGCGTGTTCATCGAGCTGCTGGTGTGTTTCCCTGTCTACCGCACCTATATCAACGGCGATGGCCATGACGCGGCCGACCAGGAAATCATGGAACGCACACTGGTCGAGGCACGACAAAGCGTCGACCGCACCGAAGTGCCGCTGCTGGAGGTGATTGCACGCTGGCTGGGTGGTGAAATGCCCGGAATCACGCCCAACGCCCGTGTGCGCCATCTGCATCAGCGCGCCGTCACCCGTTTCCAGCAGCTCACGCCGCCGCTTGCAGCCAAGTCGGTGGAGGATACGGCTTTTTATCGCTACGGCCGCCTGCTCTCCCGAAACGAAGTCGGTGCCGATCCCGGCCAGTTTTGTCGCAGCATCGAGAGTTTTCACGAAGCCTGCCGAGTTCGCGCCGCGCGCTTTCCAAACAATCTGCTCGCCACTGCGACCCATGATCACAAACGCGGCGAAGATGTGCGAATGCGAATTGCCGCGTTGAGTGAAGTAGCGGAAGAGTGGAGCGCGGCCGTGCGGAAGTGGGTGGTGATGAATGCGCCGCTACGCTCCGAGATTCCTCCGGAGGACGGCAGCAGCGCGGTCTCGCTGGCACCGCAAACTGCGGATGAACTGATGCTTTACCAGATGCTGGTCGGCGCCTGGCCTGTCGGCCTCGCACCTGATGACGAAACCGGCATCAAGGCCTTTGCCGACCGAATCGATCAATGGCAGACCAAGGCTTTGCGCGAAGCGAAACAGGTCAGCGGCTGGGTGATGCCGAACGAGAATTACGAAGCGGCTTGCCGGCTATTCCTCTATGGAGTTCTGCAGGTCGGGCGCGACAACCGCTTCTTGCCGGAACTGATTACCTGGGTACAGCGCCTTGCCTCTGCGGGAGCGGCCAAGAGCCTTTCTCAGACGGTTCTACGGCTGACCGTACCGGGCGTCCCGGACTTGTATCAGGGCGCCGATCTCTGGGATCTCACCCTCGTCGATCCGGATAACCGCCGCCCGGTCGATTACCGGATCAGAGAACAGATGCTCAAGGATGCGGCGGTGCCGGTCAGCGGCACGCACGGGTGGGAAACCGGCTACATAAAACAGCAAGTGATTCATCATTGCCTGGGGCTGCGCAGTGAGATGCCGCAGTTGTTTGCACAAGGTGCCTATCTCGCGCTGCAGGTGGAGGGGCCGATGTCCGGTTCCGTGGTGGCCTTTGCACGCACTTATCGTGACCAGATCGTCATCGTCGTGGCTTGCCTGTACCCGTTTTCCGTCAACGTTCCGGGAGGCTCGCTGGCCGGAACCCAGGATTCGACGCCGGAAAACATGATCGTGCTTCCGTTTCCGGATAAGAATGAGACTGCCTGGGTGAACCGGTTAACGGATCAAGAAATAGAGAGTCATGGCCGCCATCTGAAACTTGACGAGTTGTTGCAGACGCTTCCCGTGGCAGTCCTAAGCCGGCGGTCCGAATAAGGTTCTTGGCCTGTCTCACCTCAGGCCGCTGTCATGCTTTGTATGAACGCGACTGCGCATTCAGGCCGGCCGGTGCTCCTCCAGTTGCCGCTTTGCCCTTTCCGCGGAGAGGCGCATTGACGACAGAAGGGACAGCGCGGCGTCCGATGCATCGCATTTCAGTGCCGCTGATACCGCTTCCTCGAGCCGGGCTTCGTCTGCAATACATTCGTCGATCAGCGAAATCCGTTGATCGCCGGTCAGCAGGGAGCGGAGCGAGGAAAACAGCTCGTGCATGTCCTCGCGGTCCGGGTCGGGCGAGCAGGGCAGGTCGCCGGTGGCGCGTATGTGATCGGCCAACTCTTCCGCCTGTCTTTGCCGCTCTGCCGCCAGTTCATCGAAGAGGACGGCAAGCTCCTTGTCCTCGACGCGCTTCGCCGCCGCCGTGTAGCGGTGCACGCCGCCAAGGGACAGCTTCTCCACCTCCTGCAATGCCATCTGTGCTTCGTCTCTCATCATCATGGCGCGTCCTCCTTTTCGTCGGCATAGTCTACGGGTACGAATACCTCTACCGCGTTTCGGTGAACCGTGAACTTTGCCGGTGTCTGGGACACCAGTTCGCCGTCGGCCGTAACCGGCATCGGCCGGCGCGTCCTTAATTCAATGCTGCGGCCGGTATCGCAGACCACGTGTTCGGTCCCGCCGAAACGCCCGCTCTTCAGCAAAGGGGCGAGCCTGATCAGCTCCCACAACCTGGCTGGCCTGACGCAATAGAAGGCCAGCAGGCCATCGTCGATGCACGCATGTTCCACGATCGTCATGCCGCCACCGTAGTGCCTGCCATTGCCTACCGCGATCTGGAGCGTACGCAAGGTGCGCTCCCGGCCGTCGCAAATGACCCGCGCGGTGAATGGGCGCGCAGAGCGGATCATCCCTGGCAGGGCTCTCATATAGCTCAGGAAGCCCCAGCGTTTCTTGGTAGAGGAAGACACATGCCGCGTCACATTTACGCCGAGCCCTACGTGCGCGACATTGAAGAACAGACGCCCATTCACTTCGCCAAGATCGATTCGGCGGCGTCTTCCCTGGAGGATGATGTCGACCGCCTGGTCGACCTTCGTGGGAATGCCGAGGGTGCGGGCCAGGTCGTTGGCAGTTCCCATCGGCACTATGCCGAGGGGAAGACCGGTTTCCATGAGCAGCGGGGCCAGTGCGTTCATGGTGCCGTCGCCGCCACCGGCAATGAGGCAATCGGCCTCCATTGAACACGCTTTTATGGCAGCGAGCTGCTGCTTCAGATCCGTCTTCGGGAGCGGAACGACCTCCACGCCGCGTTCCCGGAGAATCGCATCGATATTCGCGGCTTCGGTCTTCCCGCTGAGGCTCCCCGGATTCACTACCACCACTGCCTTGCCCGGAATGCCAACTTCAATCTCCGGCCCGGGTGAACCGGCCGATCCGACCGGTTGCGTGCCTGATCTGTCCATCTGGCGGTTCACCCTATCCTGGCCATGTTTCGTATGAGGCTGTTCGGCGTGTCGCTCGCCGCGTCGATGGATCATTAGCGGTTTCACCGGTAAATTTCGCGATGCCCGATTAAAACGCATGATCCTTGCACATTCGATCTTTCATCACTGTTAAGACATGCGGAACAAAGGGAAGGTTTTGGCGGCTGTTTCATAAATATCTATATCTATGTGTCTTGTCGTGAATCTGCAGCTTTTGATCGGCGACGGAGTCCTTGCATGCCGATCCTTTTGAATTGATACCTGTCAATTCCGCTTCCTTTTTATTTCCATGAAGAAATAATTTGTTCCATACTCCAAGTTGTCAGAGTTGGCTGCGTTTGCAGAAAACTCATGTTCCATACGATGTTTTTCTCCAGGCAGCAGCATGGTTTCCGCAAGCGCATTTACACCCAAGGTACTCATCGTCAACGATCATCTGGCCACATTGAAGGCCATGGAGGCGTTGCTCAGTCAAACGCCCCATCTCGTGCCTTGCGAAGTAGCCTCGCATGGACGGATTTGAAACTGCAAGAACAATCCGTTCGCGTCCGAGCTGCGCCAACGTGCCTATCATTTTCGTCACCGCCCACTATGACGACGAAGTGTCGCGCATGAAGGGCTATGCAACCGGGGCGGTCGATTTCCTGCTGACTCCTATCGTGCCGGAAATCCTGATCGGCAAGGTCGCGGTATTCGTTGAATTGCAGCGGCAGGCGCATGCTCTGGCCGAGACCAATGAACATCTCCGCACCACGCTCAACGCCATCGGCGAAGCGGTGGGAGATGCGGTGATTACGCTGGATGCCGACGGCAGGATTACTTATCTCAATCCGGTGGCGGTCAGCATGACGGGCTGGCAGAACAAGGAAACGACAGGGCAGCCCTTGCCCTCGGTGTTCAATATCTTCGACGAGAAAACCGGCGAGCCCGCCGCCGATCCGGTGAAGCTCGCGCTTCTGCACAACCGCGCGCATGCGCCGGAGGACGATCTCTTTCTCGTGGACCGCAACAAGCGGTGCATTGCCATCGAACTGTCGGCCGCGCCGATCAGGAACCGGCGAAACGATACGGTCGGCGCCGTTCTCGTGTTCCGTGACGTTACTTCCGCGCGCCAGATGGCGGAGCAGATGACTTACCAGGCATCGCACGACGCGTTGACCGGGCTGATCAACCGGCGCGAGTTCGAGTGCCGCCTTGAGCACGCGATACAAACCGGAAGAACGCACGACAGGGAGCACACCTTGCTCTATCTCGACCTTGACCAGTTCAAGATCGTGAACGATACCTGCGGCCACGGAGCAGGGGATCAGTTGCTGCGCCAGTTGACCACTCTCCTCGGCAACCAGCTTCGCAAGAGTGATACGCTCGCGCGGCTGGGCGGCGACGAGTTCGGCGTGCTGCTGGATGGTTGCGGAACGTCGGCGGCGATCGACATCGCCGAGAAACTCAGGCAGATCGTCAGCAATTTCCGGTTC
>JAQSWC010000315.1 GCA_029266815.1 Paucimonas sp. | reverse complement strand
CCCTCCCCTTCAAGGGGAGGGTTAGGGTGGGGATGGGTTTCATTAAGCGTGACGGAAACCCATCCCCATCCCGGCCTTCCCCTTGAAGGGGAAGGAGAGAAAAACGGAGCTAAAGCTATGAGCGTAGTGGAAGTCAAAGTCCCCGATATCGGCGATTTCAAGGAAGTGGAAGTGATCGAGTTGCTGGTCAAAGTCGGCGATACGATCAAGGTAGATCAATCATTGATCACGGTCGAGTCCGACAAGGCCAGCATGGAAATCCCTTCCAGCCAGGCTGGCGTGGTGAAGGAATTGAAAGTCAAGTTGGGCGATAAGGTTGCGGAAGGTTCGCTGTTGTTGCTGGTGGAAGCCTCCGCCAGTGCCGCAGCGCCGGCGCCTGCTGCGGCACCCGCTCCAGCGGCGAATGCGACTGCTGGATACGGCAGTTCGCAACCGGCCGCGGCGCCTGCGCCCGCGCCGGCATCCGCACCTGCACCGATCGCCTCCAGCTATGCCGGCAAGGTCGACATCGAATGCGACATGATGGTCCTTGGCGGCGGCCCCGGCGGCTATTCCGCCGCTTTCCGTGCGGCGGACCTCGGCATGAATACCGTCATCGTCGAGCGCTATTCAACGCTGGGCGGCGTGTGCCTGAATGTGGGCTGCATTCCGTCGAAAGCGCTGCTGCATGTGGCCGCAGTCATTGATGAAACGGCAGCGATGGCAGCGCATGGCGTGACCTTCGCCAAGCCCGAAATCGATATCGACAAGCTGCGCGGCTACAAGGAAAAAGTCATCAGCAAGATGACCGGCGGCTTGGCCGGCATGGCCAAGGCGCGCAAGGTCAACGTGGTGCAGGGCGTCGGCCAGTTCGTCAGCCCGAATCACATCGAAGTCACTGCACCGGACGGAACGAAGAAAACCGTACAGTTCAAGCAGGCGATCATCGCTGCGGGTTCCGCGGTGGTGAAGCTGCCTTTCGTGCCCGAAGATCCGCGCATCGTCGATTCCACCGGCGCACTCGAATTGCGCCAGGTGCCGAAGAAGATGCTGGTCATCGGCGGCGGCATTATCGGCCTGGAGATGGCGACGGTGTATTCGACCCTGGGTTCACGCATTGACGTGGTCGAGATGATGGACGGCCTGATGCAAGGCGCGGACCGCGACCTCGTCAAGGTGTGGCAGAAGTTCAACGAGAAGCGTTTCGACAAGGTGATGACCAAGACCAAGACGGTCGCGGTCGAGGCATTGAAGGAAGGTATCAAGGTCACGTTCGAAGCTGCGGAAGCAGGTGCCACTGCACCCGAGCCGCAAATTTACGACATGGTGCTGGTGGCAGTAGGACGCAGCCCGAACGGCAAAAAGATCGCGGCCGACAAGGCCGGCGTGGCGGTGACCGATCGTGGCTTCATCAACGTCGACAAGCAGATGCGCACCAATGTGCCCAACATCTTTGCGATCGGCGATATCGTCGGTCAGCCGATGCTGGCGCACAAGGCGGTGCATGAAGCGCACGTTGCGGCGGAAGCGGCAGCAGGGCAGAAGTCCTTCTTTGACGCCAGCGTGATTCCGTCTGTGGCTTATACCGATCCTGAAGTGGCGTGGGTCGGCATGACGGAGGACGAAGCGAAGGCCAAGGGCATCAAGCTTGAGAAGGGCCTGTTCCCATGGGCTGCCAGCGGCCGAGCGGTTGCCAACGGACGCGACGAGGGATTCACCAAGCTGCTGTTCGATGCAGAGACGCATCGCATCGTCGGTGGCGGTATCGTCGGCACGCATGCGGGCGACATGATCGGCGAGATCGCGTTGGCGATCGAGATGGGCGCCGATGCAGTCGACATCGGCAAGACCATCCATCCGCATCCGACACTGGGTGAATCGATCGGCATGGCGGCGGAAGTGTTCGAAGGTGTCTGCACTGATTTGCCTCCAGTGCGGAAAAAATAATTCAACAGAGTCGGATAAAAAGGCTGCGTTCTACGCAGCCTTTTTTATGAAAATTATTTTTGTCTTCCACACTTTTTGATATCGCCTTTAGAGGTAGTGCAAGCCGTAGCGCGACGGCTGAATTTGGGACTATTCCAATGTGAGTCAAGGTTTAGAAAATCTAAAGGTTGAATTACTGTCCTCGCATATACTGTTTTTTTCAGAAAAATAGAGGAGATGCAGCAATGAGCAGTTACAGAGTTTTCTGCGGAACGGTAGGTGCTGTTGGATTATCGCTTGCCATGGCTTGCACGTCGCACGCACAGGAATCGGCCCCAGTAAATGCGGGAGTTGCGCAATCGGACGGATCCGTGTCCTCCGCTACATCACGGCAGGTAGTTGTCAGCCCGGCACTCAATAAGCTGCTCGATGTTGCTCAGGTGCTGGCTGCACAAAAAAAATTCGAAGAGGCGCTGGCGAAGCTGAATGAGGCTGAGGCAAGCTCCACCAAAAGCCCTGATGAAAAATATCTGATCAATCGCGCCCGGATTCAAATCGCCTCTGCTACGAACAACAAGGATCTTCTCGTTCGATCCACGGAGGCAGTTCTTTCGGGCGGCGTAGCTTCGCAGGAAGAAAAACAGCAGTACAGCAAGGTGCTCGCGCACAGCTACTTTAGCCAGAAAGATTATTCCAAAGCGATAGCCGTTCTCCAGCAGTTCTTTAACGCTGGCGGCAGTGACGACAGTATGCGGGACATGCTTTCACGTTCTTACTACCTGAATAGCCAGTGGGCGGATGCCGCACGCGAAGTCACCAAGGATATTCAGAAAGTTGAAGCTACTGGCGGTAAGCCATCCGAAATGCAACTGAAAATTTTGTCGAGCAGTGCGAACAAGATGAAGGATCGTCAGGGATATGCAACCGCCATGGAAAAGCTGGCGCTTTATTATCCAAAAAAAGAGTACCTGGCTGAGCTGATCGTCAATTTGATTTCCAAACCGAGTTTCCCTGACAGCCTGGCGCTAGACGCTTACCGCCTGATGCACGCGACCGGGCAAGTCAGCACCGAGAAAGACTATACGGCCATGGCGCAGCTTGCCATGGTATCCGGCTACCCCGCAGAAGCGAAAAAGGTTCTCGAAGAAGGATTCTCGAAAGGGCTGTTAGGAAACGGAAGCAATGCGTCGAAACATAAGCAGCAACTCGAGACTGCGAAGAACGCCGAAGCAACGGAAACTCGCACGCTTGGGGAACGGGAAAGTCAGTTGGCGAAAAACAAGCTAGGCGCCGGACTGGTTGATCTCGGCTTCGCCTATGCCGACCGCGGTCAGTATGAGAAGGGCATTGCGCTGATGGAAGAAGGGATCAGCCTGGGAAAATTGAAACGGCCCGATGAAGCAAAGCTGCGTCTTGGTGTTGCTTATGTGATGGCAGGGCAGAAAGGCAAGGCTCAAG
>JAQSWC010000314.1 GCA_029266815.1 Paucimonas sp. | reverse complement strand
CATCGGCATCGATGAACAGGCTGACCCGAATCCCCTCAGCTTGAAGCTGCTTGATCGCGGCCTGGACTTCAGCGAACCGGCCGGCCACATCCAGCCCGCCTTCGGTAGTGATTTCAAGACGGCGCTCCGGTACGAGGCAGGCGTCATGCGGCTTGATGCGGCAGGCGAAATCGAGCATGGCTGGCGTGACGGCGGCTTCGAGGTTCATGCGCGTGCGCAGACGCGGCCTCAGGGCCTCGACGTCGGCGTCCTTGATGTGACGCCTATCCTCACGAAGATGCAGCGTGATTGCATCCGCGCCCGCGTCCTCGGCAATCAGCGCGGCTTCCACCGGGTCCGGATACACGGTTCCACGTGCATTGCGCAAGGTGGCGATATGGTCGATGTTGACCCCAAGGTCGATCACCGGCGTAACGGGGTGCAGTAGGCTCATGATTTTTATAGCTGCATCAGGTCAATCAAAATCTGGCGGGTATTCAACTGGGCGTGGTTCAACTGGTGTGCAAGCAGGAAGCGCATCAGCACCTTGCTCTGGGCCTGCGTGACGGTGTCCGAGTAATCCTCCGCGTCCATGTCAAGCAGCGTCTTGCCCGACATTCTCGGCCACGCATCCGCAGGCCGGGCGGGGCGCGGCCCCAGTTCGGGATCGACAACATACAGTTTATCCGCTTCCACCCTTTCCCGCGTCACTGTGCAATAGGAGAGGTCGGCAGCCACTCCGGTCTCTTTCAGTAACGCCCGTTCGAACCGGCGCAGGACGATGGGTGCGGGCTCATCATGGGCAAGTTGATTGAGAGTTGCAACGTAGTGATCGAAGAGCATGGGATGAGGATCATCCCGTGCCAGCAGCTTGATCAACAGTTCATTCAGGTAAAAACCGCAGAGAAGCGCAGATTTCTCGAGCGGCATGAGCCCACCCACCCACTCGGCCGAAGTGAGGGTACGCATCTCCGATTTGCCGGCCCATCCCATCGAGAGCGGCTGAAAGGTCTGAAGCACGCTGCGCAAACGTGAATGCGGTCGCTTTGCGCCTTTGGCCATTAGCGAAATGCGCCCGTAGTCGCGTGAGAAGACCTCGACGATCAGGCTCGTTTCCTTGTAGGGAAGGCTGTGCAATACGAAGGCCGGCTGATCGGAAACGCGGGGATTTTCTCTGTGTGCACCGCGCGGCGTGGTGGTCGGCGCACTGTGCCGGACCGGCATGCCGGCATCTTGTTGGCTGCCGGTTGGAAGCTCCATCGTCATTCGTAGCCGTATGCCCGCAACCCGGCTTCATTGTCAGCCCAGCCGGATTTCACCTTGACCCAGATTTCCAGATAGACCGGACCGCCGAACAGGGTTTCCATGTCCAGTCTCGACTGCGTCGAAATTTCCTTGAGCTTGGCGCCCTTCTGCCCGATCACCATCGCCTTGTGCCCGTCACGATCCACCAAAATGGATGCAAAGATACGGCGCAAGTTTCCTTCCTGCTCAAACTTTTCGATCAGCACGGTACTGGTATAAGGCAGTTCCTCGCCCACCATACGAAAAAGCTTTTCCCTTACGATTTCCGCAGCAAGGAACCGCTCGCTGCGGTCGGTGATATCGTCCTCGCCGAAAATCGGTGAATTCTGCGGCAGATGGCGGCGAATTTCTTCCTGTAGCCGGTCAAGCTGGAAACGCTGTTTTGCAGATACCGGAACAATCGCAGCGAAATCGCGCTGCGCCGCTAGCTGCTGCGCAAAAGGCATTAAAGCCTTCTTGTCTTTTTCCCGATCGCTCTTGTTGATTACCAACATGCACGGAACGCTGACTGGAATCAGATCTAGAACCTGCTTGTCGGCAGGTCCGAACTGACCGGCTTCGACTACGTACAGTACGAGATCCGATGCAGTAAGCGTATTCACCACCGTTTTATTCAGATTGCGGTTGAGCGCGTTCGAATGACGGGTCTGGAATCCGGGGGTATCCACATAGATGAACTGTGCCTCCGGTGTTGTCTGAATGCCGGTAATACGATGACGCGTTGTCTGCGCTTTGCGCGACGTGATGCTGACCTTGGCGCCGATCAATGCGTTCATCAGCGTCGATTTACCCACGTTGGGGCGTCCTACGATGGCAATATAGCCGCAGCGAAAATCAGGGAGGGATTCGGTCATGCCGTCTTGGTATGGGTAACTGCCGGCGCGGAAGGATGATCGTCGCCGTCCGGCTCGGCTTTCAATAGATCACTGCCTTGTGCAGGTATGGCATCCTTAGCTTTGTCCGCTTTTTCGGCTTTTTCGGCTTTTTCCGTTTTCGCGGCCTTGCCTGTCTGCCGCGCAGAAGACTCAACCGGAGCATCCGGCTGAACCGTGGCAATGCCCGCGAGCTTCAGTTGCGCAGTACGCGGTTTGCTCTTACGTGTCGTGCCGGGAGATTTGGCAAACGCCGCCTGCACGGCTTCCAGGGCAAGCTTGGCCGCCGCTTGCTCTCCGGCCCGCCGGCTGCCGCCCGTACCAAATACATGAATGTCCAGCTTGGGCACTAGGCATTCGACTTCGAATTCCTGATTGTGGGCAGCGCCATGCGTTGCCACTACATTATATTGAGGCAACGCGATTTTTTTTCCCTGCAGGAACTCTTGCAACAGGGTTTTCGCGTCCTTTCCTAGGGTTTTGGGATCAACGGTTTCCAGTATGGGTATGTAAAGCGCGCGTATGACCTTGCGTGCCGATTCAAAACCGCCATCGAGGAAAATCGCGCCGAACAAGGCTTCGAGCGTGTCGGCAAGTATCGAAGGTCGGCGGAATCCTCCTGATTTGAGCTCGCCCTCACCCAGGCGGAGAAACTGGGACAACTCGAGACGTTGCGCGATTTCGTAAAGTGTCTGTTGCTTGACGAGGTTCGCCCTGACACGAGATAGATCGCCCTCGTCTATCTTGCTGTAGCGCTCGAAAAGCAGCGACGCCACGACACAATTCAAAACCGAGTCGCCCAGAAACTCCAGACGCTCGTTATGGAGGCTGCCATGACTGCGATGCGTCAATGCCTGCTGCATCAACGCAACATCAGAGAATTGATAAGCTAAACGGCCTTGTAGTATCGCAGCTTCCATCAGCAAATGAACATCAGTCGATCTTGCTACCAGAAGATTTCCTTGCCGTGCCGCCTCGGTAATCGATGACTAGACTTAGTGGCCCCATTAAAGATATCTTTTTCTCATAGGCGAAACTTACTTCGAAATTTTCACCATCCCTTATGATTTCAAGGTCCTTACCAGAAATCGAATCGATATAGCTAGCACTAGCCTGCTTATCAAAGGAAGTCTGAATATCGCGCACGGTCTTCCCGGACTCTTTCGCAATGACAATCGCTTTTTTGATGGCAAAGTACTCACTGACGGTGGGCACGACCTTCATACCGATA
>JAQSWC010000313.1 GCA_029266815.1 Paucimonas sp. | reverse complement strand
TACACCATCACCATCGTCACGCACAACATGCAGCAGGCGGCGCGCTGTTCCGACTACACCGCCTACATGTATCTGGGCGAGCTGGTGGAGTTCGGCGAGACCGACCAGATCTTCATGAATCCGGTGAAGAAGGAAACCCAGGACTACATCACCGGCCGTTTTGGCTAACTCACCAATTCACTTATTGAAGGAGAACCTGATGCCGGGCGATCATTCCTCGAAACAGTACGACCTCGATCTGGAAACCATACGCTCGAAGGTCTTGCTGATGGGCGGTCTGGTGGAAAGCCAGTTCAAGGAAGCCATGTCGTGCTTCCGGAACGGTAACTTAGAACAGGGCAAGCAGGTCATCAAGGCCGACGAACAGGTCAATAGTCTTGAAGTCTCGCTGGACGATGCCTGCAGCCACCTGATCGTGAAGCGTCAGCCGGCGGCCAACGACTTGCGGGCCGTGATGGCCACGTTGAAGGTGATTACCGATCTTGAGCGTATCGGCGACGAATCCACCAAGATTGCGCGCACTGCCAACGAAATGCATTTGCGCGGCACGGTCAGCGCCTTGAGTCATTACGAAGCGGTACGCGTGATATCGAACACGACCGCGGGCGTGCTGCACGATGCGCTCGATGCGTTCGCCCGGCTCGATGAAAAGCTGGCGGCGCGCCTGATTGCTCAGGACGAGATGATCGACCACGAGTTCCGCTCGATCATGCGAACCCTGATCACCTTCATGATGGAAGACCCGCGCACGATTTCTTATGCATTGGATACGTTGTGGGTGGCGAAGGCTATAGAGCGCATCGGTGACCATGCGAAGAACATTGCCGAATATGTGATCTATATCGTGGAAGGTAAGGACATCCGCCATACCGACTACGTCTACACCAAACTGAACGCAACGAGCTGATCATGGCCGCGGTCAACACATCCATTTTGATCGTTGAAGACGAGCCGTCCATCGTTCAACTGTTGACCTTCACTCTAAAGGAAGGTGGCTGGAACGCGTTGTCGGTATCCAGTGCAGAAGAGGCGTGGGAATCGATTCAGCGCCGCATGCCGCAACTGCTGCTGCTCGACTGGATGCTGCCCGACCAGACCGGCCTGCGCCTCCTGTCACGCATCCGCTCAGACCGGATGTTGCAGGAACTGCCGGTGATCATGCTCACCGCCAAGGGCATGGAGGAAGACAAGATTGCCGGCCTGGACACTGGTGCCGACGACTACATTACCAAGCCGTTTTCTCCAAGAGAGCTCACCTCGCGCATCAAGGCGCTCTTGCGGCGCAAGAGCCCGGAACACGCGCAGAGCACATTGACATGCGGGCCGGTAGTGCTCGATCCAGTGAGCTGCGCCACGAGCGTCAACGGAGAAAAGATAGATATCGGTCACGCCGAGTTCAAGCTGCTGAAATTCCTCCTGGCTCATCCAGCGCGCGTTTTTTCGCGCGGCCAGCTTCTGGACAAGGTATGGGGCACCCATGTCGTGATCGAAGAGCGTACCGTGGACGTGCATGTGCTTCGCCTGCGCAAGGCATTGGGCGAAGCAGCCGGACTGATCAAGACCGTGCGCAGCGTCGGTTACATGCTGTCTGAAAAATAGGCACCGAATTATTCCGGTGCCTTTGGCCGCTTACGCTACCGACAGCCGGACCTCGATGTTGTTGCGCGTGGCATTCGAGTAGGGGCAGACCTGGTGGGCCTTCTCTACCAAAGCTTGTGCTTCCTCTTTCGATAGTTCCGGTATCGACGCGAGCAACTCTACCTGCAAGGCAAAGCCGCCAGATTCATTCTTGCCGATACCCACCTTGGCCGTGATGGTCGCATCGTTCGAGATGCGTTTCTTTTCCTGGCCGGCCACCAGTTTCAGCGCTCCCAGAAAGCAGGCCGAATAGCCTGCCGCAAACAATTGCTCCGGATTGGTGCCGTCACCACCCGAGCCGCCCAGTTCCTTCGGAACCGAGAGTTTCACGTCGAGCACGCCGTCGCTGCTGGTAGAGCGGCCTTCCCGGCCTCCGGTGGCTGTCGCTTCTGCTGTATAAAGTGCCTGCATGACTTTCCTTTGTATGGATGAACGTGGTGAAAATGTTCGTTTGACCGCGCTTTCGGCGACAATTCAAGCAGATCATGCAAACCGACATCAAAATTTGAGCTTCTGCAAATGACGACAAGGCTAATCATTCTGCTGCGCGTGCTTTTCCTCATAACGGCCATCGGCTGTGCCCCGGGTTTCGCCGGGGAACTGCCTGCGCCTGTTGCAGCCGGGCTTCGCAAGGCCGGCGTGCCGCCGTCTTCGGTCGGCATCGAGGTGCGTGAAGTAGGAGCCAAGACGACAATGCTCGATTGGAATTCCGGCGTTCCGTTCAATCCTGCGTCAACCATGAAGCTGGTCACTACGCATGCGGCGCTTGCCTTGCTCGGGCCCGCCCACACCTGGAAAACCCGCGCTTATGTCACCGGCATACGCGATGGCGATACGCTCAACGGCGATCTCATCATCAAAGGCGGCGGCGATCCCCGGCTACTGATGGAAAGCTTCTGGATGTTCTTGCGGCAATTGCAGGCGAGTGGTCTGCGTACCGTGAACGGTAACCTGTTGCTCGACCGGACGCTGTTCGAGGAAACCGATCACGACCCCGCCTCGTTCGATGGCGACCCGACGAAGCCCTATAACGCTGGGCCGGATGCCTTGCTGTTGAATTTCCAGTCTTTCCGCTTCCGTTTCAGTCCTGATGAAGCAGCTGCCAAGGTCAGGGTAACGGTCGATCCGCCGGCAGCGGCGTACCAGGTGCTCCGGCCCACGCTGACCTGGGAGCCATGCACCGATTGGCAGCAAAAGCTTCGCCCCAGCCTCGGCGACAGCGGTGCTGAGTTCTCCGGCACCTATTCGGTCGCGTGCGGAGAACGCAGCTGGTACCTCCATCCACCGACGATGCCTCATATCCGCTACTTCTCTTCGGTCTTCCGTCAGATGTGGTCCGATCTCGGCGGTGCTCTGGCAGGTGATGTCAGGAACGCACCGTTGCCGCCTGATGGAAAGCTAATTGCAGAATGGGAGTCTCCCGCCTTGTCCGAGGTGATTCGCGACATCAACAAGTTCAGCAACAATGTCATGGCTCGGCAGGTATTGCTGACGCTCGGCACGTTGCAAGGCACGGCGCCAGCGAATACCACGTACGGCGCGCATGCGGTGACGAGCTGGATCGCGTCGAAAGGTATTGATGCACCTGAACTCGTGATCGAGAACGGATCGGGCTTGTCGCGAAAGGAACGTATCTCGCCGCACACCATGGTGCGATTGCTGCTGGCTGCCTACGATTCGCCGTTTATGCCGGAATTCATTGCCTCGATGCCGGTGGCCGGAGTAGACGGCACGATGAGAAGGCGCATGAA
>JAQSWC010000015.1 GCA_029266815.1 Paucimonas sp. | reverse complement strand
CCCCGCCCTGGTGCTGATCGGTCTGTGGACACGGCCTGCGGCGCTGGTGATTGCCATCAACATGATCGTTGCCGTGCTGCTGGTTCACACCAAGGAGTTTTTCACGATGACGCAAACCGGCGGCTGGGCGCTGGAACTGCAAGCCTTCTATTTCTTTGCCGCGGCCAGCGTTGCATTGTTGGGTGCGGGCCGCTTCAGCGTCGGCGGCCGCAACGGCAAGTGGAATTGATGTATTGACGTGCGGTCCAACGATTCCGATTGAAACAAGGAGAACAAAGCATGGTAAAGATCGCAGTCATTCTCGGCAGCACGCGCCCCGGGCGCAACGGCGCGGCCGTCGCAAAGTGGGCATACGACATCGCGGCCAAGCGCTCGGACGCGCAGTTCGAACTGGTGGACATTGAAGACTTCGAGCTCCCTTTGCTCGATGAACCCGCGCCGCCGGCAATGGGACAGTACAGCAAGCCGCACACGAAAGTGTGGGCCGACAAGATTGCCTCGTTCGATGGTTTCATCTTCGTCACGCCCGAGTACAACCACAGCACGTCGGGCGCGCTGAAGAATGCTATCGACTATCTCTACAAGGAATGGAACAACAAGGCTGCAGGCTTCATCAGCTACGGCAGCGCCGGTGGGGCACGGGCGGTCGAGCATCTGCGCGTGATTGCAGCCGAGCTGCAGATCGCCACCGTCCGCAGCCAGGTCATGCTGTCGCTCTTCACCGACTTCGAGAACTTCAGCGCCTTCAAGCCGGCCGCACATCATGAGAAAGAAGTGAACGCGCTGCTCGATCAGCTCATCCCGTGGGCAACTGCACTACAGACACTGCGCAGCAAATAGCAGGCGTCTCTTTCATCCTCTCACGCATGCGGTCGCCATGCGTGAGCCATTCATTCCCCTAAAGCTCGTGCCGACGTGCTTTGAAGGCGGCTTGCTGCCCACTTTTCTCGATATCGGAAGTCACCACTGACGTGTGAGTTAATCAATCCGCTTAAGCCATGCCAGTCGTCCGATTCCCCACTGCCCCCATCGCTTTTGCCGCCCATACGGCTTTGCACCCGCATCTGAAAAAAGTTAAAAACAC
This sequence comes from Paucimonas sp., assembly GCA_029266815.1. Classification (GTDB taxonomy): domain Bacteria; phylum Pseudomonadota; class Gammaproteobacteria; order Burkholderiales; family Burkholderiaceae_D; genus JAQSWC01. The sequence goes on along the minus strand of JAQSWC010000015.1, from coordinate 11,086 downwards.
CGATTTTTAAAGTTAAACATTTCGCCCGCCTGAAGTGCAATCTCCCTGGATTTTTCACTTAAATTTCAAAAATTTACATAACTTTACAATACGGTCGTGCTTTTAATGAAAGCGCTCTCAAAATCGCTTGCAGCCGAAAATACCCCTGATATATTTGCAACAGTTTTACCCGGCGGATAGACCTGAAGTCACCACAATGGGCGACGCCGACCACTCAAGAAACGATGCGGTGGACGACTTCTGCCGCCCAAGAGGAGACACACAATTGAACCGCACCATCATCCATAGCCTTATCCTGGGCTTGTCTGCCAGCGCGCTCGTTGCGAATGCCGGCGAATCCAATCATTCTTTTTCGTCGACCAGACTGCTGGCGGATGGCGAAGCCTGTAATGCAGCATGGGTTGCAACAACTGCCTATAGCGGCGGCGCCAAGGTCAGCCGCAGTGGCCGCAACTACACCGCAGCGTACTGGACACAAGGCAACGATCCGCTGACCAACAGCGGCCCACAGGGCAGCGGCCAACCGTGGATTCCGGGTTATTTGTGCGGCACTACGCCGACGCCAACCCCGACTCCCACACCGACCCCGACACCCACGCCAACTCCGACGCCCACTCCGACACCCACTCCGACGCCCACCCCGACTCCCACTCCTACTCCGACACCTACTCCAACATCTCCGAGCAGTTGCCCGCAATGGGTACTGGGCAAGGCTTATGCAGATGGCGCCAAGGTAACCAACCGTGGCGGCTACTATCAATGCAAGGTAGCGGGATGGTGTTCGTCTACGTCTACGGCCTATGAGCCGGGCGCAGGCTGGGCATGGAGCGAGGCCTGGACTGCAATTGCAGCCAGCCAGTGCGGTACTACTCCGACTCCGACTCCGACTCCGACTCCGACACCTACTCCAACACCCACTCCGACACCGACCCCAACGCCTACTCCGACGCCGACGCCGACTCCAACACCTACTCCACCTGCAGCAGTAGTCGGCGGCGCCAGCGTGTGGACCATGCGTAACGACGGCAACCGCAGCAGCGCCTTCACCAACGAGCGTCAACTGGCCACCAGCAACGTCAACACCGCGAACTTCGGCAAGCTGCGCACGCTGCCGGCGGACGATCAGGTCTATACAACGCCGCTGTACATGTACAACGTCAACGGTGCAAACATCGTCTACTTCGCTTCGGTCAACAACACGGTGTATGCGTACAACGCTGATACCGGCGCGCTGGTCTGGTCGCGAAACCTGAACAACGGCTTCCGTCCCTTCTCGACGGCAGATGCCAATGCCTTCGGCGCCTGCGGCGGCAACTACAAGGATGCGGCCGGCAACATGGGCATCATCGGCACCCCGGTCATCGACGTGAAGAGCAAGACGCTGTATGTCGTGGCCAAGACGGTCGAGAACGGCAATTATCCGCAGCGCCTGCATGCGCTCGATATCGCCACCGGCGCTCCGAAGGCTGGCAGCCCGGTTGTGGTCGGTGGCAGTGTATCCGGCACCGGCAACGGTGGCACCACCGTGCCCTTCAACAGCCGGCTTGCCAACCAGCGTACCGGCCTCGCCCTCGTGAACAATGTCGTGTACTTCGGCGAAGCATCGTACTGCGACGCAGGCCGCTACCATGGCTGGGTGATGGGCTTCAATGCCTCCACGCTGCAGCAGGTCGCCGCATGGAATGCCGCTCCCGACGCTTATCGCGTCGGCGTGTGGCACGCCGGCCAGCCGGTGGCGGTGGACGGCGGCGCCAACCTGTACATTGCGACGGGCAATGGTGTCGGCGGCACGTCTGCGAACGGCACCAGGAACTTTGCTGAGAGCGTGGTCAAGCTCAAGCAGAACGGCGACGGCAGTCTCGGCCTCGCCAGCTTCTGGACACCCAGCAACTGGGCAGCGCTCGACTCGGTGGACGACGACCAGGGTGCGGCAGGCGTCATGCTGCTACCCGGCCAGAACCGCGTGATCCAGGGCGGCAAGGACGGCATCATCCACGTCTTCGATTCGAACAACCTCGGCGGCATGGGTGGCACACACGTCCAGCAGTTCCAATCGACCTTCTCGCAAAACGGAGGCTTCAAGCATATTCACGGCGCTCCCGCTTTCTGGACCAGCAACACTAACGGCGGCCTGATGTATGTATGGGGTGAGAACGATTACCTGCGCACCTATCGATACGGCGCTACAGGGCCGTTCGCCACCACGGCATTCAAGACCGGCACGGTGCTCGCACCGCAGATCGGCTACGGCATGCCTGGCGCGAACATTGCGATCTCGTCCAACGGCGGCCAGGCCGGCACCGGCGTGGTGTGGGCCTACGCAGTCCAGGACGGCAATGCCAACCAGGATACCCGTCCGGGCGTATTGCGTGCCTATAACGCCGACGACGCGGTTAATGAGTTATGGAACAGCCGCCAGGCGGCGGGCGACGATTGCGGCTACCTTGCAAAAGGCACGCACCCGGTCATCGCCAACGGCAAGGTCTTCCTCTCGAGCTTCGGCACCGCCACCAAGAACAACAGCGGCCAGGTGTGTGTCTACGGCTTGAAAACGAATCCGGCCCTGCCGGCGGGTTCCTTGCCCAACTTCCCGAGCGGCTTTGCCAATGCGACGCAGTTTGCCTATAACGGCAGTGCCTATCTGAGCGGTTCTGCGCTTCGTCTGACCGACGGTCGCATCAATCAGGCCGGCAGCGTGTTCTCGATCCAGAAGCTGGGCATCGCCAAGTTCACCGCCAACTTCAGCTTCCAGACCACCGCAGGCGCCAACACCGCAGACGGCATGACAGTCACCATCCAGGGTAACAGTCCGTATGCACTCGGCGGCCCCGGCGGCGGCCTCGGCTTCGGCGTGGATCCGAACGCGGGTTCCAGCCCGGCTACCGGCATCCCGCAAAGCGTGGCAGTCAAGTTCGACCTCTATGGCAATACCACGGAAGGCGCGAATTCGACCGGCATCTTCACCAACGGCGCAGCTCCGACCGTACCTGCCATCACGCTGCCTGGCACCGTCGATCTACATAGCGGGAACAGGTTCAACGTGAGGATGGTGTATGACGGCACGACGCTGACGGTGACCATCACCAATGCCGTCACCAACGCCAGCTCCAGCCAGGCTTACACGGTGAACATCCCGTCCATCGTCGGCGGCAACACAGCGTACTTCGGCTTCACCGGCGGCACCGGCGGCATCAGCGCGACACAAGACGTTCTCAGCCTGACCTTCACCAACCCGTAATAGGCTTTCTAGCCTGCTGCAGGCGCGTTGTAAAAAAGGGACTTCGGTCCCTTTTTTACTTTTTGCCGCTGCCAAAGGTTAGGATGTTGCAGGTTTACACAGCGGTCGGTAACTTAGGCGACAGAGGTGTGTGCTCCGCTCCTTCCCCTTCAAGGGGGCGAAGCTGGGAATTCGCGGGGCTTGGCCTCGCGCTAGCGAAGCCGGAATCGCTTGCAAGCGATTCCGTGGGCAGGTTGGGATGGGGATGGGTTTCTGTAGCCGCTGCTAAAACCCATCCCCACCCTATCCCTCCCCTTGAAGGGGAGGGAATAAAAACTAAAACTGTAGCCTACGTTGATGACTACTGAGTAAAAAAGACGGTTTTTCCCATGCACAGAAAGGCATTGCTGCGCACCCGCATGCACCGGCTGATGCTGGCCGCCTGCACACTGTTCCCGCTCACCTGCTTTGCGGACACGCTGCTGTCCATGCGGGAAGCGATGCAGCGTGCTACCAGCAACCAGCCTTATCTGCAGAAGCACGACATGCAGATGCTGGCGGTGACGGAACTCCGCTATATCGATGTAGAGTCGCCGGCAGCGGCTCCGTTCCGCGCCGCCATCGAAAGACTGCGCAGCAAGCAGGAACTGCTGGTGCAGGACATTCTCGCGCTGGGCGACAGTTACGTGACTTCGGACGAACGCATGCGGCGGCGCATGGAACGCGTGCGAATGGTGAATCACGATGCCGAGGCGCAGGTGATGGAACGCGAAGTAGGGCGCGAGGCCGCGCTGGCCTGGTTGCGCATCTATCAGACAGAACATGCGCTGGTACTGCAGAACGAAATGCAGCGCGCCATGGAAAACGAAGTCGCTTCGGCGAACATCGGTTACCGTGCCGGCATGCTGATGCAGGCGGACGTGTGGAAAGCCGAAGACATGCTGGCGGCGTCGAAATCCCGATTGATCGAGCTGCAAAACGAGGCCATGGCGGCGCGCGCAGACTTGCAGCGCTGGCTCGGCGACAAGCCCTTCGCGCTCGACAACAAATTGGACATCAAGGAAGCGCCGACGCTCACGGCATTGGAGGAAGGCCTGACCAGGCTGCCACAGCAGACCGGCTACTGGCTGGCGAAAAGCATTGCCGCCGACGAGCTCAAAAAGGTTGAGCAGATGGAAAAATCCTTCACCGGACCCGACGACTCGCCGCAGCAGAAAGTCCTGATGGCCATGCGCGCGCTGCGCGACAGCATCCATCACCATGCGCTCGACAACCTGCGCGAACTGCAGGCGGAGGCCCGCAAGGCTTTTGCGGAATGGAATGCGGCGACGAACAAGCGCGACCTGCAGGAACAGTCGGTACTGCCGAATGCGGCGCGCCGCTTGCAGGCGACAGTCAAAGCATACGGCGTCGGCAAGACGGAGTTCGCCGAGGTGCTCGAAGCCCGGCGCAACGAGATCGAGGCAAGAATGCAGCATCTGCATCTGACTGTAGAAGCAGCGAAAGCGCGGATTCATCTGGAAATGTATGAATAATTTCAACCTCCCCGGCGCGTCACGCAACAGGCTGCTCGCCGCTGCCCTGCTCGTGCTGGGCGCTGCAGGCGCGGCCGCCTGGTATGCACACAATCAAAAAGCGGATAACCCATCGGCGAGAACCGAACGCAAGGTACTGTACTGGCATGATCCCATGGTGCCCGGTCCTCGTTTCGACAAACCCGGCAAGTCGCCCTTCATGGACATGGACCTAGTGCCGGTCTACGCCGACGAACAAGCCGTCGATGCCAGCGTCATCATCAATCCACGCGCGCTGCAGAACCTGGGCGTGCGCTATGCGAAAGCCGAGATCGGCGCCTTTCCCGGGCAGCTCGAAGCGCTGGGCGTGGTAAAGGCGGACGAAAAGAAGATTCAGGTGGTGCAAAGCCGGCAGGGCGGCATCGTCGAAGCATTGCATGTGCATGCCGTCGGTGAAAAGGTGCGGCGAGACCAGCCGCTGGCCGAGCTCTATTCTCCCGACCTACTCTCTGCGCAGGAGGAACTGCTGCTGGCGAAGAAGATGCAGGACGACGGCAAGAGCAATGCCCCGCTGCTGGATTCCGCGCGCACGCGGCTGCGCCTGTTCGGCATGAGCGTGCAACAGATCATGCAACTCGAATCGACCGGCAATGTATTGCGCGCGGTGCCGCTTACCGCACCTTTCGACGGTGTCGTTACCGAAATCAGTGTTCGCCAGGGCATGACAGTACCCGCAGGCGCATCGCTGATGACGCTGGCCGACCTGGGTACGCTGTGGGTGATCATCGACGTACCTGAGAACCAGTCAGCGTGGCTCAAGCCGGACCTGCGGGCTGAAGCCCGTTTTGCGGCGCTGCCCGGGCACAGCTTCAGCGGCAAGATCGACCAGATCTACCCTGCGGTGAATGCCGCCAGCCGTACCCTGAAGGCGCGGATCGTGCTTGACAATACGCGCGGCGAACTGCGGCCCGATATGCTTGCCAGCGTGACGCTGGACGGACAGGAAGAGTCGAACGTGCTTGCGGTGCCGAGCGAAGCGGTGATTGCGACCGGCAAACGCAACGTAGTGATTGCCGTTCAGGACGGCGGACGCTTTGTGCCGGTGGAAGTCGCCGTCGGACGCGAACGTGACGGACGCACTGAAATTCTGAAGGGCCTGCAGGCCGGCCAATCCGTGGTGGCCTCGGGACAATTCCTGATCGATTCCGAAAGCAGCCTGAAAGCAGCCTTGAAGCGCTTCGACGATGATTCCGCAGCTCCTGCTGCACAAGCTGCACCTGCACAACCTGTCCCTGCTCCGCATCAGCACCATGATCACGCGCATCATTGAATGGTCGCTCGCCAACCGGCTGCTGGTGCTGTTGGGCACGCTGCTATTGATGACGGCGGGCCTGTTCAGCGTGCGGCATATTCCGCTGGATGCGATTCCCGACCTTTCCGACGTGCAGGTCATCGTCAAGACCAGCTATCCCGGCCAGTCACCGCGGCTGGTGGAAGACCAGGTTACCTATCCGCTGACCACCGCAATGATGGCCGTGCCGGGTGCAAAAGCCGTGCGCGGCTATTCCTTCTTCGGCGATTCCTACGTATACGTGCTGTTCGACGATGCGGTCGATCTCTACTGGGCGCGCTCGCGCGTGCAGGAATACCTCACGCAGGCTGCCGCGAAACTGCCGGTGGGTGTGAAGCCCGAACTCGGGCCGGACGCCACCGGCGTCGGCTGGATCTATGAATACGCGCTGATCGACAAGACAGGCCGCCACGATCTTTCGCAACTGCGCTCGCTGCAGGACTGGTTCCTAAAATATGAACTGCGTTCGGTGCCGAACGTAGCAGAAGTGGCCAGCGTGGGCGGCATGGTCAAGCAATACCAGGTGGTGGTCGATCCGGACAAGCTGCGTTCGCTGCGCATCCCGCTGTCGCAGGTAATTGAAGCCATCCGCAACGGCAACCGCGAAAGCGGCGGCTCGGTGATCGAAATGGGCGAAGCCGAGTACATGATCCGCGCCACCGGCTACCTGAAAACACTCGACGACTTCCGCCAGATTCCGCTGGCAAGCGACGGCGAAGGCACGCCGGTCACGCTAGGCAGCGTTGCGCGCATCCAGGTAGGCCCGCAGATACGCCGCGGCATTGCCGAACTCAACGGCCAGGGCGAGGTGGCGGGCGGCATCGTCGTCATGCGGTCCGGGAAGAATGTGCTGGACACCATACAAGCAGTAAAGGAGAAGCTGGAAACCCTGAAAAGCGGCCTGCCGAAAGGCGTGGAAATCGTGCCGGTCTATGATCGCGCACCGCTGATAGAGCGCAGCATCGCCACGCTGGCGGAAAAGCTGATCCAGGAATTCGTCGTCGTCGCGCTGGTGTGCTTTGCCTTCCTGCTCCACAGTCGCTCGGCGCTGGTCGCCATTGTCACGCTGCCGCTCGGCGTGCTGGCGGCGTTCATCGTCATGCGCGTGCAAGGCATCAATGCCAACATCATGTCGTTGGGCGGCATCGCCATTGCCATCGGCGCGATGGTCGATGCGTCAATCGTCATGGTGGAAAACGCGCACAAGCATATCGAGGGCTGGCGTCGTCATCATCCCGGAGAAGAACCGTCCTCTTCCGACTACCACCGGCTCATCACCGCCGCCGCGGTGGAAGTCGGCCCGGCGCTCTTCTTCAGCCTGCTGATCATTACGCTGAGCTTCCTGCCGGTGCTCGCGCTCGAGGCCCAGGAAGGCCGTCTTTTCGGGCCGCTGGCCTACACCAAAACTTATGCGATGGCGGCGGCCGCGGGCCTGTCGATCACGCTGGTTCCGGTGCTGATGGCCTGGTTCATCCGCGGCGGCATCCGCGCCGAGAGCGACAATCCGCTCAGCCGCAAATTGATCGCAGGCTATCGCCCCTGGATAGAGAAAACCCTGCGTCACCCGAAGCGCGTGATTATCGGCGCACTGGCGCTGACCGTGCTCACCGCCCTCCCTGCATGGAAGCTCGGCACCGAGTTCATGCCCGCGCTCGACGAGGGCGACCTGCTCTACATGCCCACAACGCTGCCCGGCGTGTCGATCACCAAGGTCGGCGAAATTCTGCAACAGAGCGACCGCATCATTGCCTCCTTTCCCGAAGTGGAAAGCGTATTTGGCAAGGCAGGCCGTGCCGAAACCGCCACCGATCCCGCACCGCTGGAAATGCTCGAAACCACCGTCCGCCTGAAGCCAAGATCAGAGTGGCGCGACGGCATGACGCCGGAAAAACTGATCGAGGAACTCGACCGCGCAGTCAACATTCCGGGACTGTCCAATGTGTGGGTGCAGCCGGTGCGCGCGCGCATCGACATGCTCTCCACCGGCATCAAAAGCCCGCTCGGCGTAAAAATTTCCGGGCCGGACGTGGCGGTCCTGGAGAAGCTCGGCGAACGCATCGAGGGCTTGCTTCAGAACGTGCCCGGTACGTCGTCGGTGTATGCAGAAAAGCTGTCAGGCGGGCGCTACATCGACGTCGACATCAAGCGCCGCGAAGCTGCGCGCCTCGGCCTCAACGTCAGCGACGTGCAGGAGATCGTCGCCACCGCGGTCGGCGGTGAGAACATTTCCGAAACCGTGGAAGGCAACGAACGCTATCCCGTCAACCTTCGCTATCCGCGCGAGCTGCGCGATTCCATGGAAGCGCTGCGCGCCGTGCCCATCGTTACCGAACGCGGGCAGGTGATACCGCTCGGATCGGTCGCGGACGTGCGCGTGGCGGACGGCCCGGCAATGCTGCGCAGCGAGAATGCGCGGCCGAGCCTATGGGTCTATGTGGATATCCGCGATCGCGATCTCGGCTCGGTCGCCGAGGATGCGCGCCGCCTCGTGAACAAGGAAATCGTCCTGCCGCCGGGATATTCGATCGCCTGGTCGGGACAATATGAATACTTCGAGCGTGCCTCCGCGCGGCTCGCTTACGTGGTGCCGGTGACATTGCTGGTAATTTTCATGCTGCTCTATCTTGCGTTTCGCAGCGTCACCAACGCCATGCTCATCATGGCATCGCTTCCCTTCGCGCTGATCGGCGGCTTCTGGCTCCTGCTTGCGCTTGGCCACCATCTCTCCATTGCCTCGGCAGTCGGCTTCATCGCCCTGGCCGGGCTGGCGGCGGAATTCGGCGTGGTGATGCTGCTCTATATCGAACAGGCCGTAAGCGAACGCGTTGCCGCAGGAAAGATGAACACGCGTGCCGATCTGGTCGACGCAATCATCCACGGCGCAGTTTTGCGCGTGCGCCCCAAGGCGATGACGGCCGCGGTGATCATCGGCGGCCTGCTGCCTGCCATGATAGGCAGCGGCACCGGTTCTTCCGTCATGCAGCGCATTGCCGCACCGATGGTCGGCGGCATGATCAGCGCACCGCTGCTGTCGATGTTCGTGCTGCCGGCACTTTATCTTCTGATCAAGAGTAGACAGCTCGAAGACTGAATCTCACTTGCTGTCCGCCTCGTCCGCATGAGCAACTCCCGCCCTTCCTCTCAGTTCCTGCTCGCGCAATGTAAAAAGCAGCAACGGCGATAGCAACGACACTGTCGCGGCAATGATGTAGAGCCTGAAAAACGCGTCTCCCGTCGCTTGCCGAATGTCCGCATGCGTCGCGGCCAGCGCCATCAGCATTTCAATCGATAAGTTCTCCGTCGTCATCCCGCGCAAGCTGGCCAGTAGCACCGTGGTCAGCACCGCCACACCCACCGCACCGCCCAACATCCGCGAGAGCGAGGTCAGCGCCGTGGCAATCCCGATCTGCTGCGGCGGCACGGCATTCTGCGTGGCTACCAGCGAGGTCGGGAACTGGAAACCCACGCCTACGCCGAGCACTACCAGCGCCAGCAATGCCGCCGCACCGTCCGCCGATGAAAAAGCCAGCGCAAACGTGCCCGCGCTTGCCGCCAGTGCCCCGCCCAACTGCAATGCCTTGTAGCGGCCGCTGCGCGACATCAGGCGGCCGGCGGCAAAGGCGCCGAAGGGTATCGACAGCGTCAACGGCAGCAGCCGCAAGGCCGCCTGCTCCGCAGTGGCAAAGCCCTGGAGCTGCAATTGCAGCGGCACCAGCACCGCCAGCGAAATGAACTGGAAAAAGCAGATGAAGAGCGTGGCGCAGCATATCGCCACCGTGCGATTGCGCAGCAGCGACAAGGGAATCAAGGGCTCCGCAACACGCCTTTCGCGCCGCACGAAAACTGCAAAGCCCGCCAGCGCAAGCGCAAGCATCCCGATATTGGAAGGTGCAATGATCGCCACGCCCTGTCCTGCGCGCGTGACCGGAATGAGAAACGCCGTCAAGGCCACCGTGAAAAGCGCAGCGCCGACATAGTCGATGCGATGCACAGCCCGCTTCACCGGCAGATGGCGCAAGGCATGCCGCACCACCATCAGCGCAATCAGCGCCAGCGGGAGGTTGATCCAGAAAATCCAGCGCCACGACAGGTAATGCGTGAGATAGCCGCCCACCAGCGGTCCGGCCAGGCTGGAGAAGGCAAACACGCCGCTGATGTAGCCCTGGTAGCGCCCGCGTTCGCGCAACGGCACGACATCGGCAATCGCCGCCTGCGCCACCGAAATCAGGCCACCGCCGCCCAGTCCCTGCAGCACCCGGAAGGCAACCAGTTGCGGCATGGTCTGCGCCAGCGCGCAGCCGGTGGAGGCGAAGAAGAACAGCAGAATCGAGAAGGTCAGCACCGCGCGGCGGCCATACATGTCCGAAAGACGGCCGTAGATCGGCGTGGCAACGGTGGCGGCGATGAGATAGGCAGCGACCAACCAGGCAATCAGCTCGAGGCCGCGCAGGTCGGTCAGGATAGCCGGCGCGGCGACGCCGACGATGGTTTGTTCGAGCGCACCGAGGAAGATGACCAGAATGAGGCCGGTCATTACAGTGCGGATGGAAATTTGATCAGACATGGGAAAATTTAAACAGGGCCCGCTTGCTTAAACCGCTTTGCTAAGGCTTTTGGAAGGCCTCAACGTCGTAGATCATTGGCGACCAAGCCATCAGTCTTGACGATCAAGTTATGCATTTAAACATCACAATAGATTCGTGATGCGAACGGCGGCAGCGATTCCAACGGCTTTCCATAAAGGTGAAGGTGGTATGTCGAGGCTTGCCCCACTACTTTCGTACCGTGAATTGCTGCCCGATCGAAAAAAATCGACTCGCCGGGGCCAACAGACACAGTCCGACAAATTCGCACTGTGCGCTTTTCTTGATCGAGTGGCTCAAAAACCGTATTTTCTTCGACTCCATCTAGTCCAACAATGACGCTCCAAGTCAGATGCTCATGCGGTGGACTTATGCTTCGGGGCCCGTCTGATATCAGGTACAAGGTTATGCCTGATTTCGG
>JAQSWC010000312.1 GCA_029266815.1 Paucimonas sp. | reverse complement strand
CGCGGGCAAGGTAAATATCGAGATGCTCATCCGAATAAGCGATTGCGTTGTGGATGGTGCAAACGAATTGCCATTCAGTCGCCGTAAAGCCGGTTTCTTCCTGGAGCTCGCGTTTTGCGCATTCGAGCGGGTCTTCATTCGGATCGATTTTCCCGGCCGGGAATTCGATAAACACGCGCCGCAAGGGGTAACGGAACTGCCGCTCCATCAACACGCTGCCATCCTCGAAAAGAGGAATGACCACCACTGCACCAGGATGCCGGATGTATTCACGAGTGGAAGTCGAGCCGTCCGGCAGGCGTATCTTGTCCTTCTGGATTTTCAGAAAATGGCCTTCATAGGCCGGTTCGCTTTCAAGCTGGGTCTCGGTGAGATGCTGGTCCATGCGGGTCCAATCGGAAACGGAAGCGTCAAAGTATAGAATGCAAGCAGCGGACTGGAATGAATCGCGTCAACCCCGATGCTTGCGGAGGTACTGGAAGACAAAGCCCGGAAACGCGAACACGATAAAAAGGCAGGCGGTAATGGCGTAAAACTCCCAGCCCTGGGCGAAGGCATTCCCGGCATGGGATTCAAGCAGGCGACCTATTGCGCCAACGAGAAAATACAGCACTGTCATTTCGAGCAGGCGCAGCCAGAAGGGCTTGCGCTGCCGCCGCAGCGGAAAGGCAGCGAAAAGTCGCTGATTGAGAAAGGGAAGGTTGGCGGCAAGCACCGCCAACGTGATTAACAGCCAGCCGGAAAGCGATGCATTCATGGCGAAGCGTCCGGCCGGAATCTTATGACACGACAGTGTCGTATATCGCCTTGGTGCAGACCGCCAGCAGGGGCTGGGCAAAAAGGCCAAGGGCAAGCACGGCGCCGCCATTGACGATGAGCGCGATACGCAGATCCGGGGTCGGCGCAATCTTGTTGTTGTCTACCGGGTCATCGAAATACATCACCTTGATGACGCGCAGGTAGTAGAAAGCGCCCACTACCGACAGCACGACGGCAAAAACAGCCAGGCCAACGCCGAAAGTGCCGGTTGCAACCACCGACTGCAGCACCCACAGCTTGGCGTAGAAACCTACCAGCGGAGGCAAGCCCGCCAAAGACAGCATCAGGATCATCATGGCCAGGGCAAACCACGGACTGCGCTGGTTGAGGCCCTTGAAGTCATCGATGTTCTCCGCCTCAAAGCCGGCGCGGGCCAGCAGCATGATCAGCCCGAAGGTACCCAGGGTCGTGATGACATAGGTGACCACGTAATACATCGCGGAGCCGTAGGCGCCGACGACGTGCTCTGCAAACTCGGGATGACCGCTGACCACGCCAGAGGAGAAACCAAGCAGCATGAAGCCCATCTGCGAGATCGTCGAGTAAGCCAGCATGCGCTTGAGATTCGTCTGCACCACCGCAGTGATATTTCCGATCAGGATGGACAGCACAGCCACGATCGTCAGCATTTGCTGCCAGTCGATCGCCAAAGGCAGCAATCCTTCGACCAGCAAGCGGAAGCAGATCGCGAATGTAGCGAGCTTAGGCGTGGCAGAGATCAAGAGGGTTACCGCGGTAGGCGAACCCTGATAGACGTCCGGAACCCACATGTGGAACGGCACGGCGCCCAGCTTGAACGCCAGACCGGCCACGACAAAGACCACGCCGAACACCAGCACATGGGTTTTCACTGTGCCCGAGTGCGCAACCTGGGCGACTTCGCGCAGGTCGAGAGAACCGGTGGCGCCGTAAAGCATCGACAGGCCGTACAGCAAGAAGCCGGAAGCAAGCGCGCCCAAGATGAAATATTTCATCGCCGCCTCGGTCGAGACCGGATTATTTCGGCGCAGTGCCACCAGCGCGTAGAGCGAGAGCGACATCAGCTCGAGACCGAGGTAAATGATGAGGAAGTTGTTACCCGAGATCATCACCATCTGACCAAGCAGGGTGAACAGCGCCAGCACATAGAATTCGCCGCCGAGGAAACCAGTGGTCATGCCGCGCTCATTGACGTAGCGGCGCGAATACACGAAGGTCAACGCAACGGAAAGGCAGGCAAACGCCTTGAGCACGCTCGACATCGGATCGGAAACGAACATGTCGTTCATTGCGTAGACGGAAACCGACTCTCCCCTTCCGTTCACGACGAGAAATCCGACGGCGATCACAGCCACCATGGACATCAGATAGGTGAGGTTGCGCTTTTCTTCAGGCAGGTAGATGTCGACCAGAAGGATGACCGACGCCGCGATCAACAGCGCGATTTCGGGATAGAGCGGATAAAGGTTCATAGTTTCTGTTTCATCGCTTGGCAGGCTGTTTTCATCGCGCCTGCCGATTCATCAATCAAGTAATCCGTCGATCAGGGCAGCTTGCTTTGCGCGACGTGGCGCAGCAGGTCGGCCACCGAAGTCTGCATTGCATCGGTGAACGGCGCCGGGTAAATACCCATGGCGAGCACGGCGATCGCCAGCAAGCCGAGCATGAAGAACTCCCTGCCGTTCAAGTCTTTCAGTTGGGCGACGTTGTCGTTCGCTACCGCGCCGAACACCACGCGCTTGACCAGCCACAGCGAGTAGGCAGCACCGAAGATGAGTGCGGTCGCGGCGAGGAGGCCGATCCAGAAATTGAATTCCACCGCGCCCAGAATCACCATGAACTCGCCGACGAAACCGGAGGTCGCCGGCAGACCGCAATTGGCCAGCGAGAACAGCACGAAGAATGCGGCGAAACGGGGCATGGTGTTGACGACGCCGCCGTAATCGGCGATCTGTCGCGAATGCATGCGGTCGTACAACACGCCGATGCAGAGGAACATCGCGCCGGAAACGAAACCGTGCGAAATCATCTGGACGATACCGCCCTGCACGCCCATTTCATTGAAGATGAAGAAGCCCAGAGTGACGAAGCCCATGTGAGCAATCGACGAGTAGGCAACCAGTTTCTTCATATCTGCCTGCACCAGCGCCACCAGGCCGATATAGATCACAGCGATCAGCGACAGGGTGATGATGAAAGTAGACAGGTAATGGCTTGCATCCGGCGCAATCGGCAGGGAAAACCTGAGGAAACCGTACGCACCGAGTTTCAGCATGATGGCAGCCAGCACCACCGAGCCGCCGGTCGGAGCTTCGACGTGGGCATCAGGCAGCCAGGTATGCACCGGCCACATCGGCACTTTCACCGCAAACGCCATCAGGAAAGCCAGGAAGATGTAGATCTGGGCCTTCAGCGAAAGCGGCAGCTCATGCCATTCGAGAATGTCGAAACTGCCGGAGGATTTCTGGTACAGGTAAATGATGGCGACGAGGGTCAGCAGCGAGCCGATCAGCGTGTACAGGAAGAACTTCACCGCCGCATACACGCGGTTGGCCCCGCCCCATACGCCAATGATGATGAACATCGGTATCAGCGTCGCTTCGAA
>JAQSWC010000311.1 GCA_029266815.1 Paucimonas sp. | reverse complement strand
TTCGGTCATCCAAACGCGTTCTACATCCATCAGCGGCTCGCCTGTGTGAAGCCTGAAGCCGGTTTGCGGATCGGTGCGCACGATATAAGGAGTGGCTTCCAGATCTACATAAACACGCTGCGGGCCGTTCTGGAAATACCAGGCCCCCTGCTCATCATGCATGTAGTTCCGGTTGATGAAACCAAGCAGCGCTTCGTTGCGAATAGGTTCGCCTGCAAGGCCTTGAACCTGTGCTCTCTCGTCGCGCATACGCCATGTGCCGCGCCCATCCAGCGCAAGCCAGCGGTAGCAATAGGGAACGTTCGGCCACTTGGCCAACGCCAGCTTGACGATTTCATCCATTGGGGGCTCTCCGATCGATCCAGCTTTAGCGTCTACAAAGCTGCGACCGCCTCCTGCACGGGCTGTTCCAGAACAGTTGCGCTCTCCATGAAGGCAACCATCCGGCGCGGCAGCCAGCCAGTTTGTCCGGGGAACGGCGCGGTTGCGAAGCCTGCATGGCCGCCGTATTTAGGCTGCTCAATGATGATGTTGCCGCGCGAGGAGTACGGCAGGAATTTTGCAGGAAGGAACGGATCATTGCGCGCGTTCATTACCAGGGTAGGCACAGTGATGTCGTCGAGCACGCGGCATGCGCTGGCCCGGTTCCAGTAATCGTCGGTATCGCGATAACCGTGTACCGGAGCCGTTACCGCATTGTCGAAATCATAGAGATTGTTGGCCTTCATCATCCTGTCGCGATTGAACAAGCCCGGGAACTGCTCCAGTTTTTTCAGGCATTTTGGCTTGAGCGTCTGCAGGAAGATCCAGGTATAGACCTTGTTGATTCCATGCATCAGCGCAGTGCCGCTTCCTGCCAGATCCAGCGGCGCGGAAATGGCGCAGGCTGCATCAACGAATCCCGCCTTGCTGCCGGATTCGCCCAGCCATCTCAGCAAGGCATTGGCGCCGAGCGATACACCGCAGACGTAAAGGCGGCTAGCGCTCCGGGCGCGCTCCAGCATCGCGATGCGGCGCATGATCCAGTCAACCTCGATCGAGTCGCCGGAATGATAGAAACGCGGCGCGTGATTGAGTTCGCCCGAGCAACCGCGGAAATTCGGCGCTGCGCCAGACCAGCCGAGCGATTCAATATGCGACATCATCGCTCGCGCGTAGTGGCTGTTCGACGAGCCTTCAAGTCCGTGGAACATCACCACGAAAGGTTTGCCAGGTGTGCCGTCGATGAAATCCACGTCGATGAAATCGCCATCCGGGGTATCCCACCGCTCGCGGCGGTAGGTAGGTTTCGGCGTGCGTATCAGCTTCGCTGGATACATGGTTTGCAGATGGCCGCCCGGCAACCACCATGGCGAGCAGGAATCGTAATCTTTCATATCTTTATGAATTAGTGAAGAAGCGACGGCAGAGGTTCGGGTGGCGCCTTGCCGGGCGCGACGGAAGCGTGATGAGCCAGCATGCGCCAGCCCTTCGGCGTATTCAGGTACACGTTGCTTGCAATGACGTGAATATCGTCCGGCTGGCCGTGAGGTGAAATGATTTCCTCTATGACGTTGTGAATCGACATCATCAGGTTCTGTATCGCGTGGAGTTTGACCGGATGAATACGCACGCCACCACTTTGAAAAATTTCTTCCCAAGAGGTGCGAATAGCGGCGTGGCCCAATAATCTTCCGGAGCCGGGGTGAATGCAGACGATTTCATCATCTTCAGCCCACAAGGCCATCAATGCGTCGATGTCGCCGCGTCCGATCGCATCGTAGAACGCGGCTTCCACGTCCTCCACCGTCTTGATGATGCGGTTGATCTTTGCCATGCGGTTTCCCTTTAGTTCTCGCGCAGTCGGCCGACCAGGTTGCATTCCTGCTGCCATTGGCGCCTTTGCGCGCTGGACTGCGCTTCATTTAACAGGTGGCCTGTAGGCCGTTCAAGCTGGGCTGCCAGCAGACGCTGGGCAATATGCGGTTCAGGCAATACCGGGCCATAGAAAACCACCGTCTCGTCATGCTGGATCAGCAGAGTCGGGAAATTCTCCACATCCAGGTCGCCGATCAGATCGGCCTGGTCTTCGATATCTATCCAGAGGAATTGCACCTCCGGATGCGCTTCTGCCAGCCGCTCGAATCCGGGCCGATACTGTTTGCAGACATCGCACCAGGCGGCGCAGAGGCAGATCATCCGCCAAGGGCTTTCTGCAAGGTGCAGGATATCCGCCTGGTTGGCGTCAGTGAGTTCGGTAAAAGCCATGCGGCTATTTTACTGTGCCGGCTGCGTGTCAATGACGTCAGGCAAGATTTTTGAAGGAGGGAGATCCGGAAAGGGCACGGTAAAATACCGCCATGTCCACCTTGCTCGCCATCGAATGCTCGGCCGATGTTGCTTCCGTCGCACTGCGAATCGGCGGTGATATGCGGACCCGCCGTTCCAACGGTGTTTCGACCCATTCCCAAACTCTGTTGCCTATGGTTCAAGAGCTGCTTGCGGAAGCGGGCATACCTGTGTCCGGATGCGACGCGATTGCATTTGGATGTGGCCCCGGCTCCTTTACGGGAGTGCGAACTGCTTGCGGTACCGCCCAAGGCCTCGCCTTCGGCGCACAGTTGCCACTGGTGCCGGTAATTACGTTGCTGGCCATGGCACAGCAATGCCGGGCGATGCAAGACACAAACAATGTCGTGGCGGTACTGGATGCCCGCATGGGTGAGGTGTACTGGGCGCAGTATCGTTACGACGGCGAGTGGAAGACGCTTGTGCCGCCAACGCTGTCGCTTGCGACGGATGTGAGAGTGGATGCGGACGCCGTCCTGTGCGGCAATGGCCTCAGTGCGTATTCCTCGACGTTCATTGGCATGTCCAACCCGCTTTTTCCGGAAGTTGTTCCGGACGCCGGCGATGTGGCGGCACTTGCAGCCGTCGAGCTGGCAGCCGGCAGAACCATCTCGGCGCGCGACGCGCAGCCGCTTTACTTGCGCAACAAGGTGGCGCTGACCACAGCGGAGCGCGCCGCGAGGGAATCGGTATGAGCTCGACCACCTCCATCAAGGCCTACGACGCCATGTTGCAGCTTGCGTTTGCGCGCATGCAACCGGAGGACTTGCCTGAAGTGCGCCGGATTGAAGAAGAGGTTTACCCTTTTCCGTGGACGGCAGGAAATTTCGCCGATTCACTCGCCAACGGATATCGGACTCGAGTGGCAAGGGATGCTACAGGCACGATAGTCGGATATTTCCTGATCCTGCTTGCAGTGGACGAGGCGCATCTGTTGAACATAACAGTCCGCCGAAACCTGCAGGCACGCGGCATAGGCAGGATGATGTTGGGCGAAGCAGCAAAAATCGCTCGCGAGGAGGGCATGCGTTCGATGCTTCTCGAAGTTAGGCCTTCCAACCTGCGTGCCTTAGCGATCTA
>JAQSWC010000310.1 GCA_029266815.1 Paucimonas sp. | reverse complement strand
GGCCCGCCTGATTGGCGCGCCGCCGGGCTATGTAGGCTATGAAGAGGGCGGCTACCTGACAGAAGCAGTACGTCGCAAACCCTACAGTGTGATTCTGCTCGACGAAATCGAGAAGGCACATGCCGATGTGTTCAACGTGCTGCTGCAGGTGCTGGACGACGGCCGCATGACCGATGGACAGGGCCGTACCGTGGATTTCAAGAACACCGTGATTGTGATGACGTCGAATCTCGGATCGCACAAGATCCAGTCGATGGAGGACAGTGAGCCGGCGGTAGTGAAGATGGCAGTGATGGCGGAGGTGAAGCAGCATTTCCGTCCCGAGTTCGTCAACCGCATAGACGAGATCGTGGTCTTCCACGGCCTCGATTCAAAGCATATCGGCTCGATTGCAAAGATCCAGTTGCAGGTGCTCGAGCAGCGCCTTGCGAAGATGGAGATCGGTTTCGATGTATCGCCGGAAGCACTGCAAAAAGTCGCCGAGGCCGGATTCGATCCTGTTTACGGCGCTCGCCCCCTGAAGCGCGCGATTCAGCAGGAAATGGAAAATCCGCTGTCGAAGCAGATACTGGAAGGGCGCTTCGGGCCGAAGGACCGGATCGCCGTTAATGTCCGGGACGGGCGGCTGGTGTTTGATAAATCGAATTGAGAGAAGGCCGCGTCAAGCGGCCTTTTTTTGAGTGCAAAAGCTTGCCGGTTATGCGGCGGACTGTTGTTTCAGCGGCAGTCTGACCGTAAAGACACTGCCTTCGCCTTCTTTGCTGCTTACTTCGATGCGTCCGTGATGAGCGTGGACGATGCTGTGGCAGAGTGGGAGTCCGAGGCCGCGGACCTTTCCTTGAACACGGGTGGTGAAAAAGGCGTCGAATATTCTGCGAACATGATCGGGTGCAATGCCCTGACCATTGTCTGAAATAGTGATCAGTAGTTCGGTATTTGTGCTGGATGTTGCAATCTTGATTTCACCTTCCTTCGCCTCCAGCGCCTCACCCGCATTCAGCAGGAGATGCATGAGCACGTTCATGATCTGCACCGGACGGCACTGGATCGGTGGCACATCGCCGAACTCGCGCATGATGCGGATGCGGGTACCGAGGTGTCTGCCTACCAGGTTGACCACCCGATTGAGCGCCTGATGTACATCCAGCATTGCCAGAGCGGATTCGTCCTGCGCGGCAAGCCCGCCGAGATCGGACGTCAGATTATGCATTCTCGCCACGTCTTCACGAAGCTGGGCTAGGAGTGCAGCGGAGTCGCTATTGGCACCGGCGGGTTCGAGTGCGGCTTCCATTCTTGCCAGGCCGTGTTCCACTTCGGACAGTCCGGATAGCGCTAGCTGTCCCACCGAGGCGACCTGCTTGGCCTGTAGCATTTGCCGCTTCATTTCATAGAGTTTGTCGTTAAGCGCATGCAGTTCCGCGTTATGCCTTTCAAGAGCGGCCGTGCGTTCAATCACGCGCGCCTTGAGTGTATCGTTGGCCTGCAGAAGCTGCGAGTTCAGCGCGTTGATTTCCTGTTGCAGATGCTTGCGCTCGTAACCCGACAAAACGCGCGAAGCGACTTCGGCAAGCTGGTTGGCGTGAGCCAGGTCGTCTGGCGTCCAGTTCCGCTGCTCTCCGACGGCTTCGAAGCACATCAGGCCGGCATTCTGAGAGCCGACCCGGATCGGGAATGCAAGCAGCGAGCTGATATTGTTGGGGCGGAGGTAGGTCTGCTCCAGTTCCCAGGTATGCGGATGATGCAGGGCGTCGTGTGCGATCAAGGGCCGGTGTTCGGATATGCGGCCGAAGTAGGCCGGATAGTCCTGCCGTCGCAGCGAGGTCGAATTGCTGTAGCGGCCTTCGTCGGCAAGATACATGCACCGGCAGATCAGGGTGCTGGTCTGAGGATCGATCATCCACACGGACGCGCGGGGCACCTCCAGGATCCGGCTGCTTTCCTGCGTAATCAGGCGGAATGCTGGATCGAGCTGGCCTTCATCGATCAGCCGGTTATTCGACAGGTCAACCAGCAGGCGAGTCACGCTGGGACGCAGGCCTGCCTTCTCTTCCAGCTCGCTGTTTCGCGTGGAGGCTGACTCCGCAATGATCTGCTGCTCGCATTCATGTCCGGCGCGGAACTCCGAGAGAGACAGCGCGAGGTCGCCGCTGCCCTCGGCATAGCGCGACGCTGCGAAGTGTTGCTTCGCCAGCATGTGCCGGAAATGATCGCCGCGGGCGATGGCCTGCGCCGCCGCGACGCTCTCCAGTGCGGCTGCAGCATCGCCGCGAAGGAAATGAATTTCGCCCTGCGTGGCGAGAATCTGTGCTTCGCACCAGCGGTAATTCACGCGTCGTGCATCCACGACCGCCGCTTCCAGATGGGCCATTGCCTCGTCGAGCTTGCCCTCCGCCAGTTCCAGTTGAGCGAGACGGAATGCCGCTTCTGCAGAGTAATCGTAAAACTCATGCTTGACGCATAGTTCACGTGCTTGCATGAAGGCGGAATAGGCTTCCGGGAAGCGCTTCAGTTCCGCAAGATCCACACCTAAATTGATCTTGATTTTCGCATCGAGATGGGGATCTTCCACTTCGTGGATTCGGCTTGCCGCTTCTTCCAGCAAGGCCAGCCCGGAAAGATAGTCGTTCAGCCCGAAATACACCTGGCTCAGGCCGACCTTGGCCAGAATCCAGGTGCGTGCATCGCGACCCGCCTGGTCCGAAACCTCAATACAGCGCGCCCAGTACTGGATGGCCAGCCTGTATTGCCCCGCAGTGTAGTAGCCGCGCGCAATCTCCTCCAGGACGATCGCTTCATGAGCGAAGAGCAGGGCGGATTGTGCAACCTGTTGGGCGGTGAATAGCACGTTACGCGCTTCTACGCTGCGGCCCAGGTGATCCATGATCACGCCATACTTTTCGGCGGCGATCACGTAAGCGCGCGGTTCGCGTAAAGCGCGAGATTGCTCGAACACTTCTTCGCACAGCGTCAGCGCGTATTCCGGCTGCGAGTGCATATATGCATCGATCTTCTCAAGCAGCATGTCGAGCTGATTCGGCATATGGGATTGCTGCATAAAAATAATTCCGTATCTAAATGCGGCCGTGAATTATCAGTTTGGAAATAATTTTTCTCTTCATCCACCAAACCGGCAGCTTGTCTCAAAGGTCAATATATCAGTTGTTTCCGCACGGATAAACAAATGGATACATTTGACATTCGAATTGCGTCCAAGGCGTTGTTAGTTGGAATCGATTCATAGAAAGCCGGCCTCCCAAAGAGCGAGATTTCACCATGTAAAAACTAAATTCCACGATGCGAAGGATTTTGTGTGCCATGCAACAGACCTGATTTTCATTTGAAGGGATGTGGTTTCGTATCGCGAAAAATAAATATCAAGTATTTGATAAATAAGAGGAAAAAATGTCTCATCT
>JAQSWC010000309.1 GCA_029266815.1 Paucimonas sp. | reverse complement strand
TAGCGATTCATTGTTGTCGCAGGCTGGACTGTACGGCGCCGCCTATTTCGCGGCGGTTGTCGTGATTAATCGTCTGGCAGCGAAGCTGATCGCAGGTGAAGCCCTCGCCGCGCAGCGCGGATTCGATCTTCATCTGCAGCAGGCGATCAACCGCCTGGTGATTGCCGACATGGGAGACGGCATACTGGTCCTGGACGGGAGCGGACGCGTACTGAATGCCAATCCGGCCGCCGAGCGGATGCTGGGCATGGTCATTCCAGCGGGCGAAAACGGCCCCTCATTGCGGAATTTGAGTGTGCTGGCTCCGATTGCGGCGGCATTTGAAACGTGGAAGAAAGCCGCTTCAGAAGCGGGCCAGGGGGATAAGCATGGCGACGAGGCGTTCGTGGTCATCAAGCCCGGCGTCGAGGCTGTGCTGGGTATGCCGACCGCTTGGGCGGGACGTTCGGATCTGGCGGTCCATCTCAAGCTGAGATTTGCCCGCGTGGAAACCGCCGGCGTTCCAAGCGAGTGTTCGGTCGTCTTCATGCAGGATGTGACCGAAATCGAGAACCAGGCCCAGCAGTTGAAGCTCGCATCAATGGGGCGTCTGACGGCGAGCATCGCCCATGAAGTACGCAATCCGCTGGCGGCGATTTCTCACGCCGCATCGCTGCTGGCGGAGGATCCGATGGACGTGCCTCAGCGCAGGTTGATCGCCATCATTCGTGAAAACGGCGAGCGCCTGAACCGCATGATAGAGGACATACTCAAGCTTTCGCGCAAAGTGCAGATTCAGCATGAATCGATCAACCTGAAGTGGTTCTTCGAAGAGCTTCTGTCGGAATTCCGCGATACGCACGGCGTGCCTGAGGGAATGATCGAAGTCGGAGAGGTAACGGGGATTTTTGTTCGTTTCGATTCTCTCCATCTGCGCGAAGTCATCGTGAATCTGCTGACGAATGCCATGCGCTATGCAAGCGGAAAGCCTGGCAGCATACATATTTATGCCGCCGTGCAATCGCCGGGCCGCCTGGAAATCCATGTCCAGGATGACGGGCCACCGATCTCTGCCGCAGTGCGGGCCCATCTTTTTGAACCCTTCTACACCACTTCCAGCAAGGGTACGGGATTGGGGCTCTACCTGGCACGGGAGTTGTGCTTGAATAACGGAGCAGCCATCGATTATGAATACCGCTCCGATGGGGCTGCGGAAGGGGACGATCCCATGAGTGGACGATTCGTATTGACGATGGCAGTGGCGCGGGAAAACGGGCAAACATGAGTGCACCCAGAATTTTGATTGTGGATGATGAAGCGGATCTTCGGGAGCTGCTCGAGATAACAGTGCTCAAGATGGGGCTGGACTCCGATTGCGCGGCAAACCTGGCCGAAGCACGCGAATGTCTTTCAAAGAAGGACTATGCTCTGGTGATTACCGACATGCGTCTGCCTGACGGCAACGGCATTGAGCTGGTGCGGGAGCTGGCGACCGGGCGCCGGCAGATTCCGGTGTCGGTCATTACCGCTTTCGGCAGCGCCGACAACGCGGTGGCGGCATTGAAGGCAGGTGCTTTCGATTATCTTTCCAAGCCAGTAGCACTGGACCAGTTGAGGCTGATGGTGCAATCCGCGCTACGTATCGGCTCGGGACCTTCCGCCGAGCGCGGGCGCGGAGACGATGCGGAAAATAGTTCTTCCCGCCTGATCGGGAAATCAGGAGCCATGCAGGACCTGCGTGCACAGATCGCGCGCCTTGCCAGGAGCATGGCTCCGATTGCCATCACAGGCGAATCCGGCAGCGGCAAGGAACTGGCTGCGCGCGATATCCATGCACACAGTTCGCGGCGCGACAAGCCGTTCGTGGCGGTCAATTGCGGCGCCATTCCTGAAAACCTGATGGAGGCTGAATTTTTCGGTTATCGGAAGGGCGCGTTCACCGGCGCCAATGATGATCGAGACGGATTTTTTCAGGCGGCCAACGGCGGCACACTCATGCTGGACGAAGTGGCGGACTTGCCGCTGCCCATGCAGGTCAAGTTGCTGCGCGCGATCCAGGAGCGGCGGGTTCGCAAGCTGGGAGCGACGGCGGAAGAGCCTGTCGATGTGCGGCTCATTAGCGCCACCCATCAAAACCTTGCGGAATGCGTCGAAAAAGGACGCTTCAGGCAGGATCTGTTTTACCGCTTGAACGTGATTGAACTGCGTCTGCCGCCCCTGCGCGAGCGCCTGGAGGATGTCGAAGAGTTGTCGGGCTTTATCCTGGAGCGCTTGTCGCCGGCCAATACAGTCAACCTGGAGCCCGCAGCGCTCGCTGCATTGAGCCGCTATCATTTCCCTGGCAATGTGCGCGAATTGGAAAACATACTGGAACGGGCGCTGGCCTTTTCCAGTAACGGCGTGATCTCCGTAGCGGACCTGGCCCTGAAGCTGGCCCCCTCTGCAACATTGATAAAAAATGAGGAGGTGGTGGAAGCCGCTAAGGACGAGGTGGTGCTGCCGCCCCCGGCGTCTGTCGAATCTGTCGAAGACGAGGACGTGCCGCTGCCGCAGGCGCTGCCGACCGCCGGTAGCGATGAACTGCCCTCATCTTTGCCAGATCATCTTGAAGCAGTAGAGCGTGACATCATTCGCCGCGCGCTGGAAAAAACGCGATTCAACCGGACTCAGGCTGCAGAATTGCTAGGCATGAGTTTCCGGCAGTTGAGATACCGCATGCAGCGCCTGGGCATACGCGAGCCGGATTAAATGGACATACTTGATATCGATTCGAATGGTTGGTGCGCTCAGGCCCGGCGGGTGCCGTCGCCTAATTTCGATGCGCGACCCGATGCGGTCCCACCCGAACTCCTCGTCATTCACAACATCAGCCTGCCGGCCGGAAGTTTTGGCGGCCCTTATATAGAGGCACTCTTCACCAACATGCTGGATTGCGAGGCGCATCCATCGTTTGCGGACTTGCGGGAGATGCGGGTATCGGCGCACTTCCTGATTCGCCGCGATGGCGAGCTGGTGCAGTTCGTTTCCGCTTCGGACCGCGCATGGCATGCAGGCTTGTCCGTCTTTGAAGATCGCGAGCGCTGCAATGACTTCTCCATCGGGATAGAACTCGAGGGCAGTGATGAGACGGAATTTGCAGAGGCTCAATACGAGTCGTTGGCTGTATTGACACGTGCTCTGTGCCTGACATACCCCGTGCGTAATATTGTCGGTCACCAGGATATAGCTCCTGGCAGGAAAACCGATCCGGGGCCGTTTTTTGATTGGCGGCGTTACCTGAGTTTACTAAAACCAGAGCTGATGCGGGATTCCGCCCAGGCAAGCTTTCAAGGCTTGCCAAAATTTCCTTTTATAAACACGAATTCGAAATGCGACGCAAGCTAAATTGATGTGAGTTTGTCTAAAAAAGCTGTTGCGTGGGCTATAACTCGGCACT
>JAQSWC010000308.1 GCA_029266815.1 Paucimonas sp. | reverse complement strand
ACCAGCCGAGGTCCAGCCAGTGCATCAGCCTGCTCTCGCCAAAGGTGCGGTGAAAGTGGGACAGGATGCACAGCACGCCGCTATGGACCAGATAAGCAAAAAATAGGGTGCGCGATGCATCGTTGAATCCGCCCGGTTGATTCGCCTCCACCAACCCGGTCAGCCACACGCAAACCGCCAGCAGCAGCCGCGTGCGCCCGACCATGATGGCGTCCATGGCGTCTGCAGTGATCTCCTGCGCAGATCGTTCGGGTTTGCCAAAACCTGAAATCGCCATGTGATGCGCTCCATCTTTTGCTACAAGAACGCCGGGTCGCGTGTGAGGAAATCCTGAATCACCTTCGTGAATTCCTAACGCCTGTGCATAGTAAAGGTGTTCCCCCTTTTTCAAATTTGATCCCACTCACGTCACGGTTAAAAACGCGCAGCGACTTTTGATTAAGTGGATGGGAATAGGCTGTTGTCAAACCGTGTGAAGCGGCTCCGTTAGAAGTGCACGCAACTTCGACCGTCTTACAGGGTCTGGCGTAATAGTTCGTCAGATGAGGATATGACATGGCAAAGCGCCCAGGCCTGTTTCCAACCTTCTTCCTTTCCGGATTCGAGTGTTCGACATTTCTCTGGAAGGATGGCAAACGGCGAAATCTGATTGCCGAAACCCAGCACGACCGATATGCGCATGAGGATTATCGAATCCTGCACGACCTGGGCATTGCCGTGGCACGCGAGGGAATCCCGTGGCCTCTGGTCGACAGGGGGGCAGCCGCCTACGACTTTGCGCTCATCGATCCGATGATCGAGGCAATGAATGCGGCAAAGGTCATTCCCGTCTGGGATTTATGCCACTACGGTTACCCGGATGGATTGGACCCATTCTCCGAAGAATTCATTATTCGCTTCGCTGATTACTGCCGCAAGTCGGCTGAATACGTGGTTCCTAAAATTCGCGGCCCTCATTTCTTTACACCAATTAATGAAATCACCTTCTTTTCGTTTTGCGGCGGCGAATGGGGATGGGTTGCGCCTTATTGCAAGACCCGGGATGAGCGCATGCGATTGCGCCTGGCCTTGTGCCGCGCGGCGATTGCCGGCGTGAAAGCTATTCGTGAAGTGGAACCGGAGGCGAGGATGATCCATATGGATCCGCTGATACAGGTTGTGGCACCGCGCGACCGGCCGGACCAGATAGCGGCAGCGGAACATGAAACCTGTGTCGACACCTTCCTTGCGTGGGACATTCTGTGCGGCAAGGAGCATCCTGAATTCGGAGGTTCGCCCGACATTCTCGACATCGTCGGCGCCAACAATTATTCATTCGGTCAGATGGAATACCGCGAAAGCGGCCCGCATGCCGCGCTACCGCCGGACGACGACCGCATCAAGCCGCTGTGCGATCTGCTTCAATCCGTATGGGAACGCTACCGCCGGCCAATGATCATCGGCGAAACCAGCGGTATGGGACAAGGCCGTGCCGCGTGGCTCAGGGATGTGATGGAAGAGTCGCTGGCTGCGGTCGATCGCGGCATGGACTTGCAAGGCATATGCCTCTTCCCCGCTGTCGACATGCCCGATTGGCATACCGGGCAGTGGCTGCACAATGGCATCTGCGATCTGATCGACGATAATTGCAGGCTGACTCGCCATCCGGCTGCCGATTATGTAGAGGAATTACGACGGTGGCAGAAGGAATTGAACCGCGTCACCGTGCTGGATGAAGATCCGTTCAGCGATCCGGTGGAACTGCAGGATGTCATCGAAGCCGCCGGGCGTCTGAAGCACACTCCGGATCGCAACTGGTCATAAAAACTTCTGCCTCGCCATATTGCCAGTTGCCGCGAGCGCAAATTCACGCCCTCGGTGGCTTCTGGTTGTTCTTCTTCATCCGCAGAATTGAAAGAATGAAGAGCGCCAGCAAGGTAGTGACGGTGGCCGTGGCTTCCTTCCCCATGCCGGCAGCCAACCCGATTGCCGCCGTCAGCCAAATGCTTGCCGCCGTGGTCAGCCCCCTGATCTCCCGGTCTTCGGAAAGCTTGATGATGGCGCCCGCGCCCAGAAAGCCGATGCCGGACACGACCCCCTGGAATACCCTGCTGATGTCCTGAATCGGCATACCCATCTGAACCGGCACAAGCACGAAAAGCGCGGAGCCCAGCGCCACCAGCATGTGGGTGCGCAGCCCCGCCGAGTTACCCCTCATCTCACGCTCATAGCCAAGGATGCCGCCCAGGATCACTGCGAGCACCAGTCTTAGAATCACGCGCGTGGCTTGCTCCACTGTCGGAAGATCACCGAACTCCGACCTGACCGTCGCCCATACAATCCAGTACCACTCGTCCATTAGCGTCACCCGCAAACATTTTTCGGATAATCATCATGAATACCATGACGCAATGAAATGATATTGATGCCCATGAACAATAGGCATGCGGCGACTCAATATTCCAGCAGGAAACAGCAGGCGTGCTTCTTCGATTAAGGAGAAAACATCATTCCCTAGACGCCGAATGAGTAGAAGTGACCTTCCGCTATTGGCGTGTATGACAAATGCTTACCGCAAGGCTGCGTGAGTAATTGATTTATGCAGGAAATTTCTTACTTACCGCTTTTTAGGAATATGTGTTGTTTCAAGATTTAAGCCACCCTGCGCGTAGTGTGGATTTCATGCGTGCTCGATCATCACTTGGTATATCTACCTCCGTGAAATACCAACGTAAAGCTCCTTCTCTGTTTGGCTTGCCGACTTGACCTACATGCTCAACGCCGAGCTGACCCACGCGCAGCGTGGGCGTCGAGCGACGAGTTAGCCGTGCGCAAGGCGCAAGTACATGTGTAATTCATCGTGAAATTCACCGTTAATGAACATGGCACCCGGCTCGTGGCCGAATACTTTGAAGCCGACTGACTCGTAGAGATGAATGGCGCACATGTTATTAGCATTGACGCACAGGTTTACTTGCTTGATTTCGGGAACAAATCGAGCTAACGCCAGCGCTTCGAGCAATAACCTTCGGCCGATTCCCTTACCTCTGGCGCTTGGCGTAACGTATAGCCCCAAAATCAGGGCTTTGTGCGCTAGCTTGTTCATGTTCTCTCTGCTGAGTGCGACGCCGCCGACAAGCATGTTTTCTTCAAACGCACCGAATAACCCACGATCTGGCTTAATAGCCAAGCGCTCCTCAATTACTGAAATCGGAACGTCTTTTTCTTCCTCGTAACTTGAACCGAAAGCAGAAGGCGCTTCAAGCAACGCGGAGAGGCGAAATGCTTGAAATGCAGAAGCATCGGTAGGGTCAAGACGACGAATATTCATGATGGTGAGCGCTAACGAAGCTGTAGAAAAAATAGAGAACGAGGCGCTAGCGATGTAGGAAGTGATGGTTCTATTTTCTTCATTGTGCTTCCCCCTAATACTGCTTCCAGT
>JAQSWC010000307.1 GCA_029266815.1 Paucimonas sp. | reverse complement strand
CCGATCCCCGCCAGTTTGTCCAAGAGCTCTTCGATGGGATGCTTGCCGTCGATGAGCAGCAAGAGGGTACGCATCCGTGGAGGAAGGCCGTTGTGCCGCGTGGCGATTTCATCGCGGCCCTTGTCAGTTTTATCAAGCAGCATATCGTCAATCTCCCTGGAGTTAGGACAACAGCAACATGCCCGGATAGACTTGCGGCACACTTGCGAGCCGCCCGTTACAATCCGCACCTGATGACTTCATCTTAGGATGCATTGAGGTAACAGTGAAGCCGCGTGTTGACGCTTTGTGACTATAAAAATAGTTTTTAAGTAAATTTAACTTAAAGTAACAATTCGTCGTCTGCAGGATGTCCCTGTTTGCATGGCTGCTTGCATTCACCGTCATTGCGCACATATAGAGTCGTACTCTGGAAAGCACACCATGTCTGAGATCAAGACCGTTGAATTCGAGCGTCCGCAAATGAATGCGGGGACCAGTTGCGTTGCCAACGCCTGGGCACGCGTGGCGGATTTGCCGTCGCTCGAAGAAAAAGCCGAGCTGAAGAGCCGCATCAAGCGCCTGCTGAAGGAAAAAGGGGCGGTGCTGGTCGCGCATTACTACGTTGATTCCGATCTGCAGGATCTGGCCGAGGAAACCGGCGGCTGCGTATCGGATTCACTCGAAATGGCCCGTTTCGGCCGCGACCATCCCGCGCAGACGCTCGTCGTCGCCGGCGTGAAGTTCATGGGAGAGACGGCGAAAATCCTGAACCCGGAAAAGCGGGTGCTGATGCCGGATCTGGACGCAACCTGCTCGCTGGATCTCGGTTGCCCGGCCGACGAATTCGCTGCCTTCTGTGATGCCCATCCCGACCGCACGGTCGTGGTCTATGCCAACACCAGCGCCGCAGTGAAGGCAAGGGCGGACTGGATGGTGACGTCCTCTATCGGACTGCAGATCGTTGCGCATCTTCATGCGCAGGGTAAAAAGATTCTATGGGCGCCTGACAAGCATCTTGGCGGCTATATCCAGAAACAGACAGGCGCTGACATGCTGTTGTGGCAGGGTTCGTGCCTGGTCCACGACGAATTCAAGGGCATTGAGCTTGAACTGCTTAAGCAGGAGCATCCGAATGCCAAGGTGCTGGTACATCCTGAATCTCCTGAGGCGGTAGTCGCGCAGGCCGACGTGATCGGCTCCACCACGCAACTGATTGCCGCCGCGCAGAAGCTCGATGCGAATGAATTCATCGTCGCCACCGACAATGGGATTCTTCACAAAATGCGTATTGCCGCACCCGGCAAGCACTTCATCGAGGCGCCAACCGCCGGGAACAGCGCCACCTGCAAGAGCTGCGCGCACTGTCCGTGGATGGCGATGAATGGCTTGCGAAACTTGGCCGCGGTGCTCGAGAGCGGCGGCAATGAAATTCACGTGGATCCCGAAATTGGTCGCAAAGCATATGTGTGCATTGACCGCATGCTCACTTTTGCCGCGCAGCAGAAAGCGAATGTGCGGCCGTCCGGCGACCTCGCGAAGGAACAGAAACTGTTCGGCGGAATCGGCCCGGCATGAGCACGCTAAGAAATCCTTTCGCGCCTTTCGACGATGCGCTCGCGCGTGCATTTGAAGCGAACATCGAATCGGCACTGGCCGAGGATGTCGGCACGGGTGATGTCACCGCAATGCTGGTGCCTGCCGATGCGTTCGCCGACGCGCAGGTGATTGTCAGGGAGGATGCTGTGCTCTGCGGTGCCCCGTGGTTCGAGGCGGTCATGAAACAGGTCGACCAGCGCCTAACGGTGCAGTGGCATCAGGCAGAAGGCGACCTGCTGACGGCCGGAAGCATAGTCTGTGGAATAAGCGGTCCGGCTCGTTCACTACTCACCGCGGAGCGCTCCGCACTCAACTTCCTTCAATTGCTGTCGGGTGTTGCCACGGCTACACGCGGATTCGCAAAGCGGGTGGAAGGCACGAACGCCGCCATCCTTGATACCCGCAAGACGATTCCGGGACTTCGACTCGCGCAGAAGTATGCGGTGCGTGTTGGTGGCGGAAGCAACCAGCGCCTGGCCTTGTATGACGGAATCCTCATCAAGGAAAACCATATTGCCGCTGCCGGCAGCATCACGACCGCGCTTGACGCTGCAAAAAGCTTGAACAGCGGGGTACCGATCCAGATCGAAGTCGAGACGATGGAAGAACTGAAGGAAGCGCTGGTGGCAGGCGCGCAATCCATCCTCCTCGACAATTTTTCGGTGGATGCAATGCGTGAAGCGGTGAAGATCAACGCGGGGCGCGCGCTGCTGGAGGCATCCGGTGGCGTAAACCAGGATTCCGTGCGAGGGATTGCCGAGACGGGGGTTGACCGGATTTCTATTGGCGTACTGACGAAGGACGTGAAAGCAGTGGATTATTCGTTGCGCATACTGGGCTGAACCACTCCTTCGAGGCGACGAACCAGTGTCTGTGTGTCCGGTAAGCTGAGGGCAATGTCATAGCCGCCGCTCGTGGCAATGTAAATCGTCGGATCGTCCGTTACCGAAGCAAAAAGTTTTCTTCCTTCTTTCATCATGAACCATCCCGAGCGGTATCCCGGAAGGCCCATTCCGTTGGAGCGGTAGGAAATCCTTTCCAGCAGTGTGTGCGATGCTTCTTCCCTGACCGAACGTATATCCTTGAACTCCACGACCGTTTCGTAGAAGGATGTCTTCACCGTCAGCCTGTCTGGTTCCAGATTGGCGCTTCTATGAACATGCATCATGAAAAGCTGGATGGCAGGCATGACGACGGCTATCGCCACCGCGAGCCCCACGATAATCGAGTGAGGCTTTCTTGCCGCCGATCGCCTCATTGCGTAGACAATCACGCCCAGAATGGCCGCGGCAATCAGCAACAGTGTGGCAGTTGGCACCCATCCGGGTGAAGATAGCTCGAATGTGTCCATTTTTCTCCTTGTTGAAAGCCCACGCTGTACGCAAATCCACTCGGAAGATCAGCGCCGGGCTTCGTAAAGCTTCCGCCTTTCGTTGCATGCATAAAGCTGCAAGTCGGGAAACATCGCATGGAAGCCCGAAGAAAGCAGGGCGTAATGCTCCTTTAGATCGTGAAGTCCTTCTCGCAGAAGATGGTTGTTCCTGCTCAAGCGCTGCGACATGCGATGGATTGCAGTCTCGATTGCCGGAAACTCCTTGTAGGAACCCAGCCAGTCTTGTTCAGTCATCCGCCCAGCGACGGATTTCAGTTCATCCGGAAGCACATCATTGCGGCTCAGCAGCTCTTCGTAGAAATTGCCAACAAAGTCTTCCAACGGGATGTCGCAATAGTTCGTCCAACTGCCTGCCAGCACGTGGTCGTAAAAGACGTCCAGAAGAATGTCCAGGAGAATTCCAGCAAAGCGCCTTCGTCCTTCCGGGAAGAGGCGCTTGGAGTCCGTTATCACGGGGTGACTATCCGTAAAAGTGTCGATTTTCCTGTGCAGTTAAATTTCACGGCGGATTTCACCGGCATAGGCGTCTGCCCGGTTGGCCTTGACGAAATCGCCGAGCAGCGCGCCGACCATGGCATCGCCACTCTGTCTCGCCAGGTAGATGTGGGCAAGGTAGTTCATGTCAGCAGCGTCTGAACCACGTTTTGATCGCCGTACTCAGACATTCCGCATGTGTCGTAAACCGTCTTCATGAATGAAAACCGAAACAGGTTTCGAAAGCAACCCCTGATTCGTGATCTAGATATTCCGCCGTGGTGACAGAACGGTAGGCAGGGCCTTCGGCAGGGTAGCCGGATAGTCGCGGCTGTAGTGAAGACCACGGCTTTCTCGGCGGGAGAGGGCGCTATTGACAATGAGCGATGCCACCTCCACCAGGTTCCTCAGCTCGAGCAGATCGCGCGTGATGCGGAAGTGGGCATAGTACTCGTCGATCTCTTCTTTCAGCAGGCGGATGCGATGCTGGGCTCTTTCCAGTCTTTTGGTGGTGCGCACGATGCCGACGTAATTCCACATCGACCGCCGCAATTCATCCCAGTTGTTGGTGATTACGACTTCTTCGTCGGCATCGGTGACTCGGCTTTCGTCCCAGGCCGGGAGCGGCATGCTTTGCTGCTTCGGCTGGCGTTCTATATGTTTTGCCGCAGCTCGGCCCAGCACCAGGCATTCAAGCAGTGAATTGCTGGCGAGGCGGTTGGCGCCGTGCAGACCGGTATAAGCCGTTTCGCCGACAGCATACAAGCCGGGCAGATCGGTGCTTCCTGCAAGATCCGTGACGACGCCGCCGCAGGTAAAGTGCACCGCCGGCACCACCGGAATAGGCTGGCGCGTGATATCGATGCCCAGTTCCATGCATCGCGCATAGATCGTGGGAAAGTGCGAACGCAGGAATTCCGGCGCCTGGTGGCTGATGTCGAGATCTACATAGTCCAGGCCGCGCTTCTTCATTTCGGCGTCGATGGCGCGCGCGACGATATCCCGGGGCGCCAGCTCGGCACGGTCGTCATGGGCCACCATGAAGCGCGTGCCGGCGGCTGTTCCGGCTTCCACCGGCAGTTTCAGCAGCCCGCCTTCGCCACGCACTGCTTCGCTGATCAGGAACGACTTCGCATAGGGGTGGTAAAGGCAGGTCGGGTGAAACTGGATAAATTCCATGTTCGCCACCCGGCATCCTGCACGCCAGGCCATGGCAATGCCGTCACCCGTCGCGGTGTCGGGATTGGTGGTGTAGAGATAGACTTTTCCCGCACCGCCGGTGGCAAGCACGGTATGGTCTGCAGCAATGGTAAGCACTTTGCCACTCTGGACGTCCTGCACGTAGAGCCCGAGACACCGAGGCGGGCCGTGGCGGGTGCCGAGTTTGTCAGCGGTGATCAGGTCAATCGCGCAGTGATGCTCCAGCAGAGTGATGTTGGGATGGGCTCGAACTTTCTCTTCGAGCGTGACCTGCACCGCGTGGCCGGTGGCATCCGCTGCATGAATGATGCGGCGCTGGCTATGGCCGCCTTCACGCGTGAGATGGAAGCCCAGTTCGGCGCTGGCATCTGGCGTGAAGGGAACGCCCTGGCTGATCAGCCATTCGATGGCTTCGCGGCCGTGTTCGACGATGTAGCGCGTAGCGCCTTCATCGCACAGTCCTGCGCCAGCGGTCAGTGTATCGGCAATATGCTGCTCATGGCTGTCGTTGGAATCGAGCACGGCGGCGATGCCGCCCTGCGCCCAGTTGCTTGCGCCGTCGAGCAGAGCGCGCTTCGAGACGACAACCACCTTGCGGGTTTGTGCGAGGTGGAGTGCGACGGAAAGGCCTGCTAGGCCGCTGCCGACAATGGCGACGTCAAATTTCTTCATGAGGGAACCGGTATGATCCTGTCTGCGGCTGCATAATGTTTCGACGCGGGCTTTGCATTAAGAAGCCATCCATTTGACAGACAGATGAAAAAAATCCTGACTTTCGCGGTGTGGCTGCTTGCAGTGCTGCTGATCGGAACCGCC
>JAQSWC010000306.1 GCA_029266815.1 Paucimonas sp. | reverse complement strand
CTTGTCGCAGTCCTTACCTGCGGCGAATCCGCACAATAGCAAGGAGAGAGCGATGGAACACATGTCCATGAACGAATTGATGCGCCCATGTCTCGAAGACTGCCAAAACTGTCAACAACTGTGCCTTGAGATGGCAATGAATCACTGCCTGGAAACCGGAGATCGACATGTCGAGCCTGAACACTTTCGTCTAATGATCAATTGCGCAGAGATCTGCCAGACCGCCGCTAACTTCATGCTGAGCAATTCGCCGCTGCATGCGGCCGTTTGCCATGCATGCGCTCAGGTATGCGACGCCTGCGCCGATAGCTGCGAACAGATCGGCGACATGGATGATTGCGTTCAAGCCTGTTGGCAATGTGCGCATAGTTGCAGCGAGATGGCACGCTCGCTCGACATCGCCCAGCCCGTTATGGGGAGCCAGGAAGGGCAGTCAGCGCGGTCCCTCACATAAAAGAGACTTCGCCGGACGAAAAACCGTCAAGCGCCGCGTCCGTCGACAACGAAAAATCTCGACTTGAGCGCTGGACGACCCTGTTTGCGGTGTCTTAAGGGATCGGCTTTAGCCAACAGCCCGGCATAGACGTGGCTGTCTACCGGGCTAAGAGCCGCTCTCAAATTCGGCAAGGCAATAAAACGCTTGATCAAGACGCGGCGGCTATCGGCATACGTGGTGTGCATCTGTTCGGCCTCCACCTCCGACCTGTTCATGACAGACCACCGGTTAGTAGCGTGCGAGTACCTGTAATTGATGCAGGTGCCGAATGGCCAAGTCCAGGCCAGTTGCGTAAAACTGGCTGCCGGACGCATGTTTCCTCAAGACGGCGTGAATTTCACCCTGCAATATTGCGCGAAGCGCTCGATGAGCTTGCGCGTCTCTTCCAGCAAGAGAATGAGCGACGCCACTCCCACCGCAATGCCCCAGTCCCAGGCCGTCATGGCAGTGGTATCGAAAACTCCCTGTGCGGGCTCCCAATGCACTGCAACGGCCTGCAACAGCACGACCACCGCGAGCGAAACCCATAGCATTCGGTTGTCGAAGAAACGCCGGTTGAAAGCCGAGCCTCGTTCCGAGCGGGCATTGAACACGTTGAACACCTGGAAAAGGACGAAGGTTGTGAACGCCATTGTGATGGCGCGCTCACCCATGCCGCTGTGCCACCCGTACGCGAGAACGCCGAGAGTGCCCACCATCATCGTCACGCCGTAGGCCATGATTTTGCCAAGGCGAGACAGCGGCAGGACCGGTTCATTGCGCCGACGCGGACGCTCACGCATGATTCCCGGCCGGGCTGCATCCAGCGCAAGCGAAATCGCGGGCGGGCCGTCCATGATCAACGCCACCCACAATATCTTCACTGCCGTGAACGGTTC
The DNA here is from genome assembly GCA_029266815.1 of Paucimonas sp. Classification (GTDB taxonomy): domain Bacteria; phylum Pseudomonadota; class Gammaproteobacteria; order Burkholderiales; family Burkholderiaceae_D; genus JAQSWC01. The sequence goes on along the minus strand of JAQSWC010000306.1, from coordinate 3,493 downwards.
CGGCAGGCCGGCGAGCGGCGCGAAAAAGACCGTCAGGATGGCGCCAATGGTCGTGGACAACTGGAAGCGCACGAATTTGAGAATGTTGTCGTAGAGCTTGCGGCCCTGGGCGACCGCCGTCACCAGCGTCGCGAAGTTGTCATCGGTCAGCACCATCGCGGCGGCTTCCTTGGCGACCGCCGTGCCGGCAGTTCCCATCGCCACGCCGATATCGGCGCCCTTCAATGCAGGCGCGTCGTTCACGCCGTCGCCCGTCATGGCGACTACGTGCCCTTGCTGCTGCAGCGCGCGCACGATGTTGACCTTGTGGGCCGGCGTCACGCGCGCAAATACCGCGGTCTTTCTGATTGCCGTTGCCAATTCGGAGGAACTCATCTTCTCTATCGCCGCGCCGCTCAGGACTTCTCCGGATATACCCAGCTCCGCCGCGATAGCCGATGCCGTCGCAGGATGATCGCCGGTGATCATCTTCACTTCGATCCCGGCTTCCCTGCAGGTTGCAATGGCCGCCTTCGCTTCCGCGCGAGGCGGGTCCATCAGTCCGATAAGGCCGGCAAATTCCAGGTCTTGGATCCAGTCCGGCAGCGCCGGGCTGCCCATTTCGTCGAATGCGGATGCAGGAATGACGCGCGAGGCCACCAGCAGCCCGCGCAGGCCGCCTTGCGCCATGTCGGAATAGTGGCGTTCGAGTTCTTCCCGCCCTCCGTTGTCGAGCGTCCTTTTCCCCGCCCCCTGGCTGGCGGAGGCGCAGCGGTGAAGCAGGGCGTCAGGCGCACCTTTCACAAAAACATGGATGCTTTCTCCGTTGCGGTGAAAGGTGGCCATGAATTTGTGCGCCGAATCGAACGGGATTTCGGCAATCCGCGGGAATTGACGGCGAATGTCCTCCGGAGTCACACCGCCTTTCGCGGCCAGTACCAGCAACGCCGCCTCCATCGGATCGCCGATCACTTTGCCGTCATCGACGCGAGAATCGTTGCACGCGACCAGTGGCGTCAGCAACGGTGAAAGATCCGTTTCCTGGCCCAAGTGACCGGCTGCACGGATTTTTCCTTCCGGCCGGTATCCCTGGCCGTCGACATCGAATCGGTGGCCGCCGTAGATGAAATAACGCGCCGTCATCTGGTTGAGCGTGAGGGTGCCGGTCTTGTCCGAGCAAATGACGGTCGTGCATCCGAGCGTTTCGACGCTTGCGAGGCGCTTCACGATTGCGCGCTGGCGCGCCATGTTGCGCATGCCGATCGCAAGCGTCACCGTTACGACCACCGGCAATCCCTCCGGCAGGGCAGCCACCGCGAGGGCAATCGCATCCATCAGGATTTGCGTCGGCTCGGCACCGCGAAGCAGTTGCAGCAAGGAGAGAAGGCCGACCAGGGTCAGGGCGATCACGCCGAGGCGCTTGCCGAGCCGATCGAGCTGCACCTGGAGCGGAGTCGGCGGCTCCTCGGTTTCTGCAAGCTCTTTCGAGAGCCTCCCCATTTCTGTTGAAGGGCCGATAGCGGTTACCAGCAATTCGGCGCGCCCCCGGGTGAGCAGCGTGTTCATGTACAACATGTTCGAACGCTCGCTCAGGGTAATGGCGGCATCGCTCAAGGGGGCTGCCTGTTTCGCGACGGGAACCGATTCACCGGTCAGCGCGGATTCATCAACCTCCACGCCGATAGAAACGACCAGCCTGCCGTCTGCGGGCACCGAGTCTCCGGCCTCGAGCAAAACCACGTCGCCCGGCACGATGTCCTGTGCCTCGATCTCCCGCATGGCTGACTGCCGCCGGACCCTTGCCCGAGACGGGAGCATGCCCCGCAGGGCAGCTAGGGTATGCAGCCACCTCATTGGCTTCATACAGGTACGGCGGGCGATTCGGGTTGAATTCAGCCATTGAGGGTAATGAATAATCCGTCAGAAGAAGTCGGCAGTCATGATAAGGGAATTTGCAATGTCTTGATTCCGGCCTGCTCCTGATTGGGCAGGCTTCTCATGTCGAGTAACCGTGCCTGGTGTCTGCGCGGATGTCCGAAACACTGAATGCTCTTTCGTTTCTATGTTGAAACATGTTTAACGCAGATCAAACAAACCGAATGAACCGCATATTGATCCTATTTCGTTTCGGATTTTTTATAAGCAATTTCAGTATGATACGAAGCCCAATGTATTGCTTCCTCTGCAACCGTCGATCTCGCACAATTACTCATCCAAAACATGCAAATTTTTCAGCCAGTAAGAGAGCCGACGCTGGCACACGCGCCGAGCGGCATTTCATGTTGCGGAGATTTGCAGTGGGGCGCGCACTTCTGCCATCTTTATGAAACACGCGAGGATCTGGTCGAAACCTTGGGACCGTTTTTCGAAGCAGGGCTTTTTAATAATGAGAGGTGTTTATGGGTCACCTCCGAGCCTTTGAATGCAAGCGAGGCGACAGCAGCCCTTGCAGAGCGAGTCCCGAACCTTCAGCGCTACCTTGATAGCGGGCAGATCCACATCGTTGATTACTCGGACTGGTATACACGAATCGGAAACCTGAGTACCGATGCCGTGCTCCAGGCCTGGATCGATGCGGAACAGCAGGCGCTTGCCGAAGGTTTTGACGGCCTGCGCGTGACCGGAAACGTGACGTTCATCAAGTCGCGCGAAGAGTGGTACGAGTTTGAAAAGTATGAAGCGCGGGTGACTGAAACGTTTGCGGGACGGCGCATTATCGCGCTCTGCAGCTATCACCTGGGCATGACCAACGGGAACGAGGTTCTCGGCGTGGTACGCAACCATCAGTTTGCGCTGGCGCGCCGCGAAGGCGAATGGGACGTCATTGAGAACTCGGCGATCAAGCTTGCCAAGCAGGAGTTGCACAAGGCAAATCTGGAACTGGAGCGCCGTGTTGCAGAGCGTACCGCCGAGCTGAGCAATGCGCTGAGGACAGTGGAAGCGCAAAAGCAGGAACTGGAAAGCGCATTGCGGAAGCAGGACGAGAGTCAGCTCCAGCTGGAGGCGGAACTCTCGGATGCACGTCTCCTGCGGGATATCAGCGCGGCGCTTATCGATGAGGAAGCGGTCGACGGCCTCTACAAGAAACTGGTGGATGCAGCGGCGCTGCTTCGCGAGCATGCAGCGTCTGGATCCGGAGCGCGGGGCGCTCAAATTGCTGGCCACCCGGGGACTCAGCGCGGAAGCCGAGGCATTCTGGGAATGGGTTTCGCCCGGGCGGGCAACGACCTGCGGGCTCGCGCTGCTCAATAACGAGCGGGTCATCATCCCCGATTTCAATGCCTGCGACTACCTTACCGGCAGCGAGGATCTGGCTGCCTTTCAGGCGGGCGGCGTACGCTCGGCCCAGTCCACGCCGCTCATTTCCAGAAGCGGGGAGTTGGTCGGAATGATCTCGACGCACTGGAAGCGGGTTCATGAGCCGTCAAGGAGGGAGCTCAGGCTTCTCGATATCCTGGCGCGGCAGGCAGCGGATCTCATCGAGCGCAACATCGCTGCCGAGGCACTGCGGGCC
>JAQSWC010000305.1 GCA_029266815.1 Paucimonas sp. | reverse complement strand
TCAACCTGCGCGCCGGTCAACGGATGCGTGACAAAGAGACCGGTCGGCATGCCTTCCTTTTCGCGCAGCGCGAGTTCGGCTTCGGTAGTGCCGCCTTTCTTGCATTCCTCGATGAAGGCCGCGAGCTTGGGGTTCGAAGCGGCGGCATGTGTTGCCATCGGATGTTCGGGAGCGACGGCGCAGAAGGTCACGCCCATGATGGTGTCGGCACGCGTGGTGAAGACCCACAGCTTGCCGTCCTGGATCAGTTGGCCGCTTCCATCCTTGATTTCATGCGGGAAGGCGAAACGCACGCCTTCGCTCTTGCCGATCCAGTTTTCCTGCATCAGGCGCACGCGCTCGGGCCAGCCGGGCAGCTTGTTCACCACGCAGTCGAGCAGTTCTTCCGCATAATCGGTGATCTTCAGGTAGTAGCCGGGAATCTCGCGTTTTTCTACCAGAGCGCCGGTGCGCCAGCCGCGGCCATCGATCACTTGCTCGTTCGCCAGCACGGTCTGGTCCACCGGATCCCAGTTCACGACCTGCGTCTTGCGATAGGCAATGCCTTTTTCCAGCATCTTCAGGAACAGCCACTGGTTCCACTTATAGTAATCGGGATCGCAAGTGGCGACTTCGCGCGACCAATCGATCGCCAGACCCATCGCCTGCATCTGCTTCTTCATGTAGGCGATGTTCTCGTAAGTCCACTTTGCTGGCGGCACCTTGTTCTTCAGCGCCGCGTTTTCCGCAGGCAGGCCGAAGGCATCCCAGCCCATCGGCATCAGCACGTTGTAGCCGGCCATGCGCAACTGGCGCGCCAGCATGTCGTTGATGGTGTAGTTGCGCACATGGCCCATGTGCAGCTTGCCCGAGGGGTAGGGCAGCATCGAGCAGGCGTAGAACTTCTTCTTGTCGCGGCCGGCCGCGTCTTTGGCGTGTTCGGCGGTCTTGTACGCATCTTTTGCGCGCCAATGATCTTGCGCCGATTTTTCGACGTCGGCGGGGAGGTATTTTTCTTGCATGGCGGAGTGGGGCTGCGAGTGAAATATGAACCCGCCATTATACTGGCTGGGCGCTTGCATCCGGCCGGGGTGTCGGAAACGGGACGGGTTTAATTGGCGCTGTCGGCCGGCTTGGGTTCGGTCACGAAGCCGATTTTGGTCATGCCGCTGTTTTGCGCCGCCGCCATGATGTCGGCAATCACTTCATACCGCGTGGAGCGGTCGGCCCTGAGCTGCAGCTCGGGTTGGGGATTCTTCTTTGCTGCTTCGGAAAGCCTGGCATCCAGCTCTTTCTTTTCCAGCGGCGTCGTATCCCAGAAAATATTTCCGTCGGCAGTGATGGAGAGGGAAATCGTCTCGGCATTGCCGCTGGCTGGTGTCGAGCGTGCGTCGGGCAGATCCAGTTTGATCGATTGAGAGAACAACGGCGCGGTAATGATGAAGATCACCAACAGCACCAGCATGACGTCGACCATCGGCGTGACGTTAATTTCCGACATTGGCGCCGGCTGCTTGTTGTCGTTGAATCCGCCGAATGCCATTGTGCTTCTTTCTTACTTGGCGACGCGCGCGCCGGTGGTGAAATAGGCGTGCAGGTCGTGCGCAAATGCATCCAGCTCCGCCAGCGTCAGGCGGTTCGCGCGCGTAAAGGCGTTATAGGCGAGCACGGCGGGAATGGCAACGGTGAGGCCGGCGGCAGTCATGATGAGAGCCTCGCCGACCGGGCCGGCGATTTTGTCGATCTGTATCGCTCCGCTGGAAGCCGAGATCGAAGACAGCGCGTGATAAATGCCCCATACCGTGCCGAGCAAGCCGACGAAGGGAGCAGTCGAGCCGATCGATGCCAGCAGGGTCAAGCCGCTTTCGATGCGGGCCGAGACTCTGTTGATTTCACGGCGCAAGGTGCGGGTGACGAGTTCGCCGAGGTCGCTTGCCGCATTCAGCGAGGCTGCCTGGGGCTGCAGGTTGGCAGCCTTGATGCCCTGTTCCGCCAGCGGCAGGAAAACCGCTTCCTTGTCTGCCTGTTTCAGCATGGCTACCGCATCGTCCATGGTGGGCGCCTGCCAGAACGCTTCCAGCGCATTGATGCTGACGCGAGCACGCCAGAAGCTCCAGGACTTCGACAGGATGTAATACCAACTGACGACCGACATCGCGAGGAGCAGGTAGCCCACTGAATGGGAGATGGCATCCGCCTGCGCCCAGTAATGTCCGAAGCTTGCGCCCAGTGCCATGGCTTACCTTAGCCCCAGAACGTCCTGCATGTCGAACAGGCCGGTCGCTTTGTCTGCCAGGAAGCGCGCGGCGCGCAGGCTGCCGTGCGCATAGGTGACGCGGCTGGCAGACTTGTGCGTGATCTCGATACGTTCGCCGATGCCGGCGAACAGCACGGTATGGTCGCCGACAATATCTCCGCCGCGCACCGTGGCAAATCCGATGGAGGAGGGATCACGCTCACCGGTGATGCCTTCGCGCGCGTAAACTGCCACATCCTTCAGGTCACGTCCGAGGGCATCCGCAATCACCTCACCCATCTTGATTGCGGTGCCGGAGGGCGCGTCCACCTTATGGCGGTGATGGGCCTCGATGATCTCGATGTCGTAGCCATGGGAAAAACTCTTCGCCGCCAGTTCCAACAGCTTCATCGTCACATTGACGCCGACGCTCATGTTTGGCGCGAAAACTATTGCGGTGCGTTTCGCCGCTTCTGTAATCGCCGCCTTGCCTGCTTCATCGAAGCCGGTGGTGCCGATGATCATCTTGATGCCGTTGGCAGCGCAGTATTCCAGATGCTTCAGCGTGCCTTCCGGGCGGGTGAAATCGATGAGATATTCGGCTTGTGCCAGGCCTTGGCCGAGATCCGAAGCCACGGCAACGCCGGACGGCTTGCCCAGAAATGCGGCGGCATCGATTCCAAGCGCGGGTGAGCCCGGCACGTCGAGCGCGCCGCTGAGCTCCGCATCCTCTGCATTGACGATGGTCTCGACCAGCATGCGTCCCATGCGCCCAGAGGCGCCGGCAACGGCAATTTTCATTTTTTTCATGCGACTGTCTGGATTATTTTTTGGTGGAATCCGGCGCTGCGGGCGTTGGCGCGGCTTTGCCGGCAATCAGCGACAGGTAGTCGTTTTCGGTAGGCAGGTCGCCGCCTTCCAGGTTGACCAGGCGGCCATCCTTGAAAAATACGGAAACATGGCTGGTGAGGACATCGCCGTTGCTCTTCTTCAGGCGGAACGGATAGTCCCAGCGGTCCTTGTGGAACATGTCGTCCACCATTGGCGTACCCATCACGAAAAGCACTTGCTCCTGGGTGATGCCTTCCGGGCTGCGCATTTTTTCCTTCAATTGCGCCACCATTTCGCGAGAGACAAAATTTCCCTGCTGCACGTCGATGCGATAAGGAGTGAACACACCGAGGAAACGCTTTCCTTTCGAGGTCTGAACGCCGCTGTTCTCGCTGACG
>JAQSWC010000304.1 GCA_029266815.1 Paucimonas sp. | reverse complement strand
CAATACCGTTGACGTGGGCGTTGCTGCCAAGGGCGGCGGCTCGGAGAACAAAACCAAGTTCGTCATGCTGAACCCGTCCGACTCGCTGGTGGACTGGGTCCTGAAAACCGTCCCGCTGATGGGCGCCGGCTGGTGCCCGCCTGGCATGCTGGGGATCGGTATCGGCGGCTCGGCCGAGAAAGCCATGCTGATGGCGAAAGAGTCGCTGATGGAAGACATCGACATGTACGAGTTGAAGCAGCGCGGTCCCCGCAACAAGACCGAGGAACTGCGGATCGAACTGTGCGACAAGATCAACGCGCTGGGCATCGGCGCGCAGGGCCTGGGCGGCCTGACGACCGTGCTGGACGTGAAAATCAACATGTACCCGACCCACGCGGCGTCGAAGCCGGTCGCCATGATCCCGAACTGCGCGGCCACCCGCCACGCGCACTTCGTGCTGGACGGCTCCGGCCCGGCCTACATCGAGCCACCGAAGCTGTCGGACTGGCCGGACGTGTCGTGGGCGCCGGATACCGAGAAATCGAAGCGCGTCGACCTCAACACCCTGACCAAGGAAGAAGTGGCGTCGTGGGCGCCGGGCCAGACCCTGCTGTTGAACGGCAAAATGCTGACCGGCCGCGACGCCGCGCACAAGCGCATCCAGGACATGCTGGCCAAGGGCGAAAGCCTGCCGGTGGACTTCACCAACCGCGTGATCTACTACGTCGGCCCGGTCGATCCGGTGCGCGATGAAGTGGTCGGCCCGGCCGGCCCTACCACGGCGACGCGCATGGACAAGTTCACCGACATGATGCTGGAAAAGACCGGTCTGATTTCGATGGTCGGCAAGGCCGAGCGCGGCCCTGCGGCAATTGAATCGATCAGAAAGCACAAGTCGGCTTACCTGATGGCAGTAGGCGGCGCAGCTTATCTTGTTTCCAAGGCCATCAAGGGCGCGAAGGTCGTCGGTTTTGAAGACCTTGGCATGGAAGCCATTTACGAATTCGATGTTCAGGACATGCCTGTGACGGTGGCGGTGGATTCGAACGGCATTTCGGTGCATAACACCGGACCGAAGGAATGGCAGGAAAAAATTGCCGCTACCATCGGCAAGATTCCAGTAGCAACCGCCTAGGCTGGATGAACAATACTTCTGACAAAACGCCGATCGATGCATCCGCACCGATCGGCGTTTTCGATTCCGGCATCGGCGGTCTGTCGGTGCTGAGGCATATCCGCGAACAACTGCCGAACGAGAACCTGATCTACTTCGCCGATTCCGGTTTTGCCCCCTACGGCGGCAAGCCTGAAGAAATCATTGTCGCCCGCTCGATTGCGATTGCGGATTTTTTCGTGGAACAGAAAGCCAAGGCCATCGTGGTGGCCTGCAACACTGCGACCGCAGCCTCGATACAGGCGATACGCGAGCGCTATCCTTCGCTGCCGGTGGTGGGCGTGGAACCGGGCTTGAAACCCGCCGCCGCTTTCACCAAAACCGGTTGCGTGGGCGTGCTTGCCACCGAACGCACCATTGCCAGCAAGAAGTTCAACGATCTGCACGACCAGATTACCGCCGCAACGGGCGTACGTTTCGAACTGCAGGCGTGCACCGGCCTTGCTGACCAGATCGAGAAAGGCGAACTGCAATCGCGCGAGACGGCGGCTTTGCTGCAGCGTTATGTGGCGCCGCTCGTCAAAGCCGGCGCCGATACGCTGGTGCTGGGCTGCACTCACTACCCTTTCGTGCAACCGCTGATTGAGGACATCGCGCTGCGAGTGGCCGGCGGTCCGGTCGCCATCGTAGACACCGGCGATGCCGTCGCGCGCCAGCTTGCAAGGCTAATCGCGCAACACGGCTTGCTCAACTCATGTGGCTCCGGAAAGCTCCAAGCCTATGCGAGCGGCAGCGAAAGTTCTGTCGCACAGGCATTCAGCAAGCTTCTGCATCTGGAAGTCAACGTGCAAGGCATTGCCTGACCTGCGCTAGATCAGCATGCCTCGTTCTTCCATGCTGCCGATTTGCCAGCCTTCATGGAATTTTGTATAATTCGCGGCTTGCTTCGTTTCAGCAGACCGGTACGAAACAGCGCTTTTCAACGGTGGCCGTAGCTCAGTTGGTAGAGTCCAGGATTGTGATTCCTGTTGTCGTGGGTTCGAGTCCCATCGGCCACCCCAAAAACATGTGCCTGTTCAGGCACCTCGGTGAATAAAGAAGTCGTTCACCTTTTCCCGTCCCTCCCAGTTCAGGTTTCCCCAAGCCAAATATCGCTCGCTGTGCGAGAATTTCGCGGCTCCCGATTGCACGGGATCTTCGCTTGCTCGGTCAATTTTTCATCCTTAAAAAGGAAGCCATCTTGAAGTCCTGCCGATTCCTTATCGCCTGCGTTGCCGCGGCTTTTGCCGTCTCGTTCAACGCTTCTGCGCACGACACCTCTTCCCAATCCGATCCCAAGATCGTTGCTTACTACATTGCCTGGGGGCCGACACGCGGTTATCAGGCAACCGACATGGACGGCACACTCGTCACTCATATCAATTACGCGTTCGCCGATATCCGCGGCGGAAAGATAGTGGTTGCCGACCCGGCTACCGAGATCACCAAGTACGACAACTTCGGCAAGCTGCGTCAACTGAAGAAAAAGCATCCGCACCTGAAAACCCTGATCTCGGTCGGCGGCTGGTCGCTGTCAAAAGAATTTTCAAACGTAGCGCTGACGCCAGCCACACGCGCGCGTTTCGCCGACAGCGGCGTGGCTTTTGTCCGCAAATACGGTTTCGACGGCGTCGATATCGATTGGGAATTTCCCGTTTCGGGCGGCGCACCCGGAAACGCTGAGCGTCCGGAGGACAAGCAGAACTACACGCTTCTGATGAAAGCACTTCGCGACAAGCTGAATGCGGCAGGCAAGAAGGATCGCAAACACTATCTGCTCACCACTGCGATCGGCATCAGCCCGAGTTTTCTTCCGAATACCGAAATGGACAAGGTGGCAGGCATTGTCGATTTCGTGAACATCATGACCTATGATTTCAGCGGTCCCTGGAGCAAATACGCCGGCCACCTGGCGCCGCTTCATGCCGATCCTTCCATTGCGCGCGACAATGCTCCTCAGCTGAGCGTGAGCTCCGCTGTCGATAAGACCATCGAAGCCGGCGTGCCGGCGAACAAGCTGGTGATGGGCTTCCCGATGTATGGCTACAGCTGGAAAAACTGCGGTGCGGCCAATCATGGGCAGCACCAGGATTGCGGTGGCAAGGGACAAGGCACCTGGGAAGAAGGCGCACTCGACTCCTCTGATATCCAGGCCCGGCTGGTCAACAAAAACGGCTTTACGCGGTATTGGAACGACGTCACCAAAACACCATTTGTGTTCAACGCGGAAACCGGAGAATTCGTGAGTTATGAAGATCCAGAGTCGTTCGATGAAAAAATCAAATTCCTGAAATCCAGGCAGTTAGCCGGTGCAATG
>JAQSWC010000303.1 GCA_029266815.1 Paucimonas sp. | reverse complement strand
ACTGGCGCGGCGTAAAAGTAAAACTATCCACGGGCTATCCGAATTCATCTCCGCAAGCTGCCGACCCCCAGCCATGGCGCATTACCTATCGGCCGCATGAGGAGCAAACAGTTACGGTAACGGGAATACGCGCAGCACCGCAAAGCGTAGTGCGCAGGAATCATGATTCCGTTGTCGACGCGGTCTTCGCCGAGGATGTGGGGAAAATGCCTGACAAGAATGTAGCGGAGTCATTGCAAAGAATTACCTCTACCTACACTTCTGAATTCGAGGCCCCTGCCCCGGTAAACCTGCCGGCGGACGGGCGGGAGATTTCGGTCAAATTATCGGATGACACGGTGGCGGTCGCGCAAAAGATCCGTGTCGCTCCCAGGCTTAACACTGCAGCAGTCGTTACTGCCGAAGCGCCGCGCATGGAAGGCGCCTGGGTTCCGGGCGACATTCAGTTGTTCAGGGATGGCAGCTATGTCGGCGAGAGCCACTGGAACCCCCAGTCTTCGCAGGGATTTGTTTTCTCGTTTGGCACCGACGACCTGGTACGGGTAAAAGTGGTTCAAGGAAAGGATCGTTCCGGCACTACCGGACTGCTATCGAAACAGGCTGAAAGAACGGCGTCCGCTACTTATTCAATCTCCAGCGCCCACAAGACGCCGGTTGATCTGCTCGTTCTGGAAAGCTCGCCAGTCAGCGCATCAGACGCAATTACGGTGGAAACTACTTTCACGCCACAACCGACGCAAAAGGAGTGGAGCGACAAGCCGGGCGTCATGGCATGGGAGAAAAAGCTGGCACCCGGCGAAACGTTCAAGCTCAATGTGGACTATTCCGTCACTTATCCCAGGGAAGGCACCACGATCGGCTTACCCTAAAAGGCTCAGCAGAGACATAAGGTTCAGCGCCGATTTCTGAAATGCAGGGGATGGGCTCGAGCCTTACATTTTTCCATACTCGGTAATACGTCGATGAAGCCAGGTTACACACTTCTACCTCACAAGGTAATGGCTACATCGATTTATTTGTCCTAACGCCTATGCCAAACATCTATTCGAATCAAGGGAATTGCAAACGTGGTGACTGAAAAATTAGACGATGATCGATTGATCGATATTGAAATCAAGATTGCGCGACAAGAGGACCTCGTCGACACGCTGAATCAGATGGTGTACCAACAGCAAACAAAAATAGATCAACTGGAAAAAATGGTCAGCGCATTGGCAATGCATCTGAAAGGGATGCCGTCTGGAGAAGGCGATTCCAGCCAGGTTGACGAAAGGCCTCCGCACTATTGAGACCGCACGCCTCACCGGTACAGTGCATAGCTTTACCTCTCAAAACTGTGAGGCAAAAGGACCTCCAAACGGAAAAGCGGGCGCACTCCACTGAATGCCCCCCTCTTGTGCGGCATGACTGAGCCGAGCTCTCCATCAGCGATAGCCGCATCACCGATGGAATATCGTCCCGGTTGAATAACCTGTTTCGAACCTCAGGTCATTCGATAAAAAAGCCCATGTGGCACTGGTTGCCAAACTCGTCCGCAGAGTCAGGTTTTTGCAGGCAAAAATCCGGTTTGCTGAAGTACCGGAGAATACTCGGGGCCCGACCACCGCAAGCGATGCGTGCGCGCCGTTCGGATCACCCTGTTTACCTTGAAGCGAATTAGCCTCTGCGCACCAGGCACCTTTTTTACCTCGGTGCCTTCCCATACCATCTCTGCCCCACAGGCCAGATAAAGCAAGGCTCCGCACTTGAAGTCGGGCACGATGAGCACACCACCCTCCTCTATGTGCACGAAGCCTGGCAGACCTCCTCGGTGCGACACGTCTACACCGCCTGAGGCATTACCGCTGCTGTCGTCCAGGCTCGCACTGGCAATGAAGAACGTGTCGGATGCGCGAATCAGCTCGCAGTCTTCCCTCAAAAGCTCTGAGCGCTGTTCCACGATCGGCAGGCCGGTGGTCTCCCGGTTGAACAGGCATTCACGGCTCTGAATGTATTTGGCGCAGTTGCCGAAGCTTTGCTTCACGGTGATGGTAAAACCCCGCTCGTCCACCGATGACACGATGCCATTCATGCGGTTTCGGCGTCGGGTTGGAAGCTCGATGCCAAGCAGGCCGATTGCCGCGCCCTCTTTTAAATTTGCCTGTAGCGAATCGCCGGCCAGCGGCGTGGCATTGATACGCAATGTCTTCTCGTCAGGCGAAGCGACGAAACCGGGCGCACCGGCAAGCAGCGATGCCCATGGCTGCCCTTCATGATCGACGGTGCCGGCCAGCATGAACGGGAGCTTGGTAAAGAGTTCGCGATGCTGCTCAGGCATGAAGTCGCGGATCACTTTTCGCCCTACGCTTTCCATCTTGTCTCGCACGCCGATGCGTTCCTGCACGGCGCGCTCACCTGCGTGGTAGGGCGATCCGGTGTGTGGCCATCCCGGCAGCGAAACGATAGCCATCGTTTTCCTCTCTTGATGTCAGGCGGTTTTCTGAACTGGCGCCGCCGGCATGCGGATGAATCCCGGCAATGCCTCAATGCGGGCAAGCCACGCGCGCACGGCCGGATAGGGATCGAGCGACACGCCGCCTTCCGGTGCGTGGGCAAGATACGAATACGCAGCTACGTCAGCGATGGTGGGCTTTTGACCGATAGCGTACCTTCGTGCGGCGAGCAGGCGCTCGAGTACATCGAACAGGGCTACTGCAACTGCCTTAGCCTTGTCGTCGCTCGTGCCGGCAAACACCACGGCTTTGCGAGCGGCGGCAGGGCCGTAGGCAATGAGGCCTGCTGTAAGCGACAGCCACTGCTGGACCGCTGCCGCTTCCGACGGATCTTCAGGCAGCCATTGGGAACCGTATCGCTTGGCAAGATAGACGAGGATGGCGTTCGAGTCATATAGCGTTACGTCGCCATCTTCTATCACGGGAACCTGCCCGAACGGATTCTTCTCCAGGAAACCCGGCTGCTTGTGTTCTCCCTTGCGTAGGTCAACGTCGATCACTTCATGCGGCAGGTTTAGCAGTGAAAGAAACAGTTGCACGCGGTGTGCGTGGCCGGAAAGTGCAAAAGAGTGCAGGCGGATAGATGCGGATGATTGAGTCATGGCGGTTTCCTTTTGCATGGTTGAAAGATGGTTTAGGGCGGGCAATCAGTAGCTCACGGTAAAACGTATATGTAGAGGCTACAGACGTCCTTCTTCACAATACGGCTTCCGGCATGGCCGGCAGCTCCGACGACAGCGATCTTCATGGTTTTCGGCAAAGACCGTCTGCATGCCATCGTGCCCGACTTCGATTTCAAGGTCTGCGCCGCGGAGCCCGGCCCGTTGGTCACGAGTGCGGGGTTCAGCATCGACACGAAACACGATCTGAAGCCTTTGGCCAGAGCGGACATCGTCATTGTTCCGAGCTGGCGCAGCGTGGATGAAAGTCCGCCCGCGAACCTGCTAAAGGCTTTGCAGTCAGCGCACAAGCGTGGCGCACTGATCGTCGGCCTTTGCCTGGGTACCTTCGTGCTTGCAGCAGCAGGCCTGCTGGACGGCAAGGAAGCGGCAACGCACTGGGGTTGGGCCGATGTGCTGGCTGCACGCTATCCGCGCATACGCGTGGATTCGAAGGTGCTGTATGTGGATGAAGGCGACGTGCTGACCTCGGCCGGTGTGGCGGCCGGCATCGATTGCTGCCTGCACGTTCTCCGTAAACGTTTTGGCGCGGAGGTGGCTAACTGCGTGGCACGCCGCATGGTGGTTGCGCCGCATCGGCAAGGCGGGCAAGCGCAATTCATTGCGAAGCCGGTGCACGACGGCAGGTCAGCCGATCGCTTCGCGCAGGTAATGGAATGGATGATGACGCATCTCGACAAGCCACAGACGCTTGACGATCTCGCACAGCGGGCAATGATGAGCCGGCGTACTTTCACGCGAAAGTTTCGGGAATCTACAGGCACCACCGTCGGGAAATGGCTGATCGAACAGCGCCTTGCCTTGGCGCAACGGCTTCTGGAAACCACCGACAAGCCAATCGAAATGATCGCCGGCGAAAGTGGCTTTGGCACGCCGCTATCCATGCGGCAGCACTTCAGCGCCCAGTTTCATACCTCGCCCGCAAGGTACCGGAGGGAGTTTTCAACGGTGCCGATATAAACCGGAATTATCGCGAACAGCTCGCAAGTCCGCTGACAAAATCTGTCAGAGTCAGATTATTTGAACCAGCAGCGGGTTGAACTTGTGAGTCAATGCAGGCTGGTGCGTTGAATCTGTTTGCGAAATTCTGGCTGCATGGCTGCCAACGCATTCGTAAACATCGCGGCAATTGCTGC
>JAQSWC010000014.1 GCA_029266815.1 Paucimonas sp. | reverse complement strand
GATCCAGTTCCACTTTCAGATCGACGAACAAGGCGTTGTCTACCCGGCTCTCACTCAGCGCCTTGCGCACCTCGGCTTCATCTATGGTGCCGCCGACGCCGGGTGCCGTCAGCGGCAGCATTGCCACCCAGTCGGAACCCCGGTTGAACAGCAGCGAATCAACCGCCAGCGCGAACGAGGTGTTGTCGAGATCGGCTCGTGTCAAGGGTGCACGCATCCGTGCCTCCGCCATGTCCTGCAGGAATGGGGCCAGCGTCTCGGCCCGCAGGGGTAAACCTTCAACAGCTTTTCGCACACGCTGCCCGGCATCGTCCCCCGGCAGACTTTCCTGGCGCGACCGCTGCGCGGCAATGCTCGGCAGGTAACGGCTGGGCGTTTCAAAACCGGCCAGCACGCCGCGTTCCACAAGATGCTGCAACTGCGAGGCAACTTTTTCCGCAGCCTGCAAGGCCAGTTCGCCGGTCGGCGCTGAAACGATGACCATGTTGCGTGCATCCGGCGCTCCGAGGTCGGCGCGCAGGGCCGCGTCGGCGGCCTGCGCTTCGGGCGGCACCGGACTCAGCGACGACACTTCAGTATTCAACAGCGTATTCCGGTTGGCAATGATGACAGCGCAAGCTGCCAACACTAGGATGAGCACGGCCACGCGCCATTTCTGAAGACGCATGGCCACTGCCGCAAAGCAGCGGCCGATTGCCGAAATGTCGCGAACGCGAAAACCGGCAGGCAGCAGATAAGGAAGCACGAACCGCGTGATTGCCGCGGCAGCGAGCAGGCCGGAGATCGAATACAAGCCGAGTTGCGCAAGGCCGGGAAAATCCGAAAACAGCAAGGCGCAGAATCCCGCAATCGAGGTGAGCACACCCAGCCTGATCGTCGGCCAGAATCGGCGAATCCACTCCTGGCGCGATGCCGCATCCCCGCTGCCTGCCGCAAGCTGCCGCGACTGTATGAACAGGTAGATCGAATAATCGACCGCTTCTCCTATCAGAGTCGTGCCGAAACCCAGCGTGATGCCGTGCACGACGCCGAAGCCCAGGCTCACCGCAGCCACGCCGACGAGCGCGCCCGAAACCACCGGCATCAGTCCAAGCACGAGCACGGTGGGCGAGCGGTATACCAACAACAGCATGATGACGATGATGGCCACGCCCGTGAGCGAGAGTCTCGTCACCTCTCCTTCGATCGTGGCGCGAGACTGAACGGCAAATACGCCCGGCCCGGTCATCACGAGTTTCAGCTCTGCTGCAGGCTGCGGCGACGTCATCCGCGCCTGGTCAAATACGGTTTCGATACGCTGAATGGCGGCCTGCTGCGCATCGGTATCTCCGCTGGGTGCGCGGGTTTCGATGACCATCAGTGCCCGCTGGCCGTTGCGGGAAGTCCATACCCCCTGCGACGTCAGTGGCCGGTTCGCGCTCCCCATCTGCTCGAACAGATGAACCGTTTCGGCAGTGGGATCGCGCGGCAGCATGGACTTGAGCATCATGCCGGCGGGAGATGCCAGCATGTCGATTGCCTCGGAAATGGAGTTGCGCAAGCCTTCCCCGGCATAGCGTTCCGCGGTCACAGCCGGGCTAAGCAGATAACGGTTGTTGAACAGATAGGCGCGGTCGCGTTCCGCGTGCACCGGTTCGCCATTGTTGACACTGGCAAAAGCGGCATCCTCGCGCAACTGGCGGGCCATCGCCTTCGAAATGTTTGCGCGCTGATCCGCTTCTCCGCCTTCAATGCCGACGAGGATAAGGCGCGACACCACTCCGTCGCGCACCTGATCCAGCAGGACGCGCTGTTCCTGCGTGGGCGCCTCGGGGAGAAAAGCCGAGAGATCGGCGGTGAAGCGAGCCTGCCCGACAATCAGCAACGTCACCATCACGCAGGCGAGCCAGGCGGCCACCGCGATCAGGCGCAGGCGCTTCGGGGAACTTCTCATGGCGCGGCGAGCGGCTCTATGGTCATGACGGAGCGGTCACCGTCGGTCATGGTGACCTCAACACTGCGCACTTCCCTGCCCGCTCCGGCGATGCGTACCGCATGGACATTGCGCCCCATGGCGATATCGAGCGGCTTCAACTGGAGGAACCAGCGCTCTGGCTTCCCTTCCAGTCCGATCCGGAATGAGCGTTCCAGCATGCGACGGTCGCCCGCCAGCGTGCCGCGGATGCTGTCGATAAGACCGGCCATTTCCGGAATCTCGCTCAACTGAATGACCCTGCGCAGCGACCCGCGCTCGTATGAAGCCACGTCGCCGTCGACGATCAGGTTTTCAGGCCGCGGCTTGAGGGTGCGCTTTTCAAGGTGATTCGGCGCCGTATACCGCAGCTCGCCCGACGACTCCACCGGGCGGTCCAGTTGCGCAAGATATTTCTTTTCGACGAAAGTGGCGCGTTGCGGCCGGGATTCGGCCAGCGACTTCATCAGGACATCGATATTCCATTCGGCAGCAGACGCAACAGCCGGTCCAACGAGCGCAATGCAGAGCGCCAGCTTGGCGGCAGCATTAACTGCGCGGCGGATATGAGTAGAAGAAATCATGGCTTGCCCCCTGCACTGTCGATATGATGCCGCCCGCGCCAGACATCGAAGAAGTTGAACCAGTTGTAGGGCGCATACCGGCAGTATTTCTCCAGTAGGGCGGCATAATCGACCATCGCACGCCGGACGATATCCCCCCGGCGTCCGGTACCCGCCTGCGAAAAATCGGCAAGCAGTTCGAAATGGATTTCGTAACGGTTGCCGCCCATGTAAAGCCCGGTCATGAAGAGGACCGGCCTGCGCAGTATCGCAGCCATGCGGAACGGCCCGATCGGAAATACCGCGGGTGAACCGAGCAGCGGCACTTCGTCCGTCTGGTCATCGCCGAGCGTACGATCGGCCAGCATACCGACCATGCCCCCCTGCTGAAGCACATCGTTTATCTTGAGCATCGAGTCGATACGATTCAGGCCGATGATGTCCTGCACCACATCGGGATTGATGGCTGCCAGCATGCTGTTGATCTTGCGGGCATTTTCCTCGTACATCGCCATGGCCACCCGCAATCCGGTCTGGCTGCGGCCAAGAGCGCGAATCGCCTCGAAGCTGCCCATATGCGCGCCGATCAGGAAAATGCCCTGCCCATCCGCGATGGCTTTTCTCATGATCTCTTCGCCATGCACCTTGATGTCGAAGAGGTCGAAGCGCTGGTTGAGCAGATAGAGGCGGTCGTGGATTGTCGATGCAAAACTGAAGAAGTGCCGATAGATGTCCCGCAGGAGTACGCGGCGTCCCAATGCACGCGACAGATATATCCGGGAACTGCTTCGGCTGGCGGGCGCAAACAACAGGAAATACGTCGCAATCAGGTGGAGTACCACACGGCCCGCAGGACGGCCGAGCCGAAGCGAGATCCATGTCATGATGCGAAGCATCAGCATATTGCTGCGCTCAGGCCGTTTGGCCCATTCCGCACTGATGGTTTTTGATGCTTCCACGTTCTAGCCCTCCGCGGCGGGCTTAATGCAGGAACGCAGACTCGCGGTAGCTATCCTGGAGTCCGCACTTAATATATCGAAGCGGATGGCGCCGTCTTCCCTGCACTCGTATTCCACCCGCAATGCGGTGCCCGGCCCTGCAGGATTGAGAAACTTTGCCGCATCCAGGCGGCAAGCGCCGAGATTCAGGCCGGTCGCAGTTGCAATCGCGTTCATGGCCGCGTCCAGCAGCACGACGCCGGGTACGATGGGCATGCCCGGAAAGTGGCCTGCAAACGCAGGGTGGTCTGCCGGAATGACTAAATCGAGGGATGGATGCGTCACCGATTTCCTCCACATGCATGGCCGGCCAGATCGGCAGCCAGCCTGGCGAGAGCTTCGCGGGGCAACTTGCCGGTGCCGTTGCGCGGCAACGCCTCGACGAAGTGCAAAGGCCTGGGAAGGAACACCGGGTCGATGCGCTCGCGCAAAGCTGCGAGAATCTGCGCGGCGTTCAGATCGGGCGCCACAACGAAAGCCGCCAGGCGAGCCACGTCATTGACGTCCGCATCGTCGGGCACGAAAAAAGCGCCGTCGCGTACGCCATCAATTGCATTGAGCTGCAGGTTCAGATAGGCCAGCGAGTTGCGTTTGCCGGCAATGTTCACGAGATCGGCCAGGCGGCCATGCAGCAGGAAATGCTCGCTGTCCACCACGTCGATCACGTCGCTCAAGGCCGTGGCCTTCTCCACATGGCCGCCAGCGGCCCATGTCACTCCATCCGCTTTTTCGAGACGCACATCGCGGAACAATTGCCACTCGCGTGTCCGCGTTGAGCGGCGTACGGCGATCTGTCCCGTTTCGGTGCAGCCGTAGATCTCGATCAATGGCGCCTGGAAAGCGCGTTCGGCACCGGCGGCGAGCTGCTCCGAGAGCGGCGCGGTTGCCGACACGACGAGGTCAGCGGAAGGAATATCGACGCCTGCCTGCAGCAGAGCACGCAGGTGCACGGGTGTCGTGACCAGCACGCGGGGCTGCGGCGCTGAGGCTGTCGCGCCGGCAATGTCGGCCGGATAGAAGGTCTTCTCCGACACCATGGAATTCGCGCTCTGCATCACGATCAGCACGGTGGATTCAAATCCGTACATATGCTGCGGCGGGACCGTGCCGATGATCGAATAGGTGCGGCCGTCGTCGACCTGCCAGAGCTGCGCCGCGCCCTGCACGTTGCGCACCAGCGCACCCCAGGTCTTTGCATGCGGCACCGGAGCACCCGTCGATCCGGAGGTGAATACATACGCCACCAGTTGGTCCGCGTCGATCAGGGGCACTGAAAAGCTCTCGGGACTGCTCGACGTTTCCCTTTCCTGAAAGCGAACGGTCGGTAGGTCGATGGATGTGGCGCCGTTATCGGTCAGACAGAACGTGTCGGTCGCAAATTCGCGAATATGACGAATCATTTCCGGGGTCTGCGTCGACGGCAGCAGGCTGATCCTGCCGGTCACGAGTGCGGCGCCGAGCCCGACCATGAAGCGATAGCGGTCTGCGCATGAATTCAGGACATGCCGTCCTGCGGGAAGGGACTTGGCCAATACGGCAACGTCGGCAAGGTATTCTGCAGCTTTCACCTGCCGTCCCTG
This sequence comes from Paucimonas sp., assembly GCA_029266815.1. Lineage (GTDB taxonomy): Bacteria > Pseudomonadota > Gammaproteobacteria > Burkholderiales > Burkholderiaceae_D > JAQSWC01. Next base: position 8,098 of record JAQSWC010000014.1, on the reverse strand, counting down.
GCGCCATGCGATCGTGCTGTCGCCGCTGGAATGGGTGATCAGGGGGAAAGTGGACATGATCGGCATGCGGGCGCTTACGACCGCTGTTGGCCCGCGGCGTTCCAGAAGGCGCGAACACCGTCGACGATATGCGCATGCTCCATGTCGGGGAAGCGACAGCGGCGGACAAGGTACTCGCAGAGGAACATGAGGACGATCAGTGGCGCAGTGAAGAAATTGGCGAACATCGACCAGGTTGCAAGCGGCACGCTGAAGTAAAGCGCCGTAGACAGCGAGGCCATGGCGGCGAAGAACACCACCCAAGCGAATGTCACCTGCCTCGTGTAGTGCTCCATCACCGGTTCCAGCGTGCCGTGCACCATGCGGGCAAAACGCGTCACCATCGGTTCCCTCCCGGTCAAGAGCGTCTGTCCGAAGGCGATGCACAAGGCCAGTTCGGTTCCCGCATGCTCGGCCCAGTAGATGTCGCTGTAATGTTGGGACAGGCTCTGCCAGCGGTACAGCAGCAGCGCGCTGCCGCCTGCCAACAGCGCCAGCAATGGGATGCGGGCTCTGGAATGCCAGGCAAAGGTCGCGCAGGCAAGGAAAATGGGCACAATGGCGACCAGCATGCCGAGCGTCGTGGACTGGCTGATGTTGGTGTAATGAGCCAGCACGACATAGCCGACCGCCGCGCTGATCAAGCCGACGCGCCGCACGAGACCAGGCAGGTGCGGCATCAGGCGGCTTTGTGCGTCTTGATGTGATCGGTCAGGTTGCGCAGCGAGCTGAAGATACGATGATTGTCTTCGCCGTCGGCGCGCAACTGCAGGCCATAACGTTTGGAAACGACGAGCGCGATCTCGAGAATATCGATTGAATCGAGGCCGAGGCCCTCGCCGTACAGAGGTTCATCGGGCTTGATGTCGCCGGGTGCCACATCGAGATTCAGCGACTGCACGATTAGTTGAGCTACTTCGGCTTGCAGGAAATCGTCGCCAGCGACAGCACTTTCGGTTTTCATGGTTATTTACTCGTCGGATACGGGCACGAGTGCCATGCACGCCCTCCCGCGGCATGACGTGCCAATTTCATCAATTAATTCAATATATTACCAGTTGAGGGGTACCCGGCTCAAGCCGCAAAGCGGACATCAGCCGCTTTGCTTATGACAGTGTTGTTCTGCTGAGTGGCTTACTTGACCGCCCGGTATTCGGAAAATATACCAAGTTCCACATAGCGGTTTACGTCGCGGAATCCGGCATTTTGCAAGGTTTGCATGACGTCGGCCGGCTTCGCACACGCTTCGATGGTGTCCCAATAATACTTCCACAACAGGGAAGTTTCCTTGCTGCGCGACGCGAATTTCGCCAGCGTAGGCACAATTGTCCGCAAATAGCCTTTTAACAGCATTTTCTGAAGGCGCTTTTCCGGGCAAGTGATTTCGAGGATGCACAGGCGTCCGCCCGGCTTGAGCACGCGGTGGAACTCGGCAAACGCTACGGACAGGTCGCTGATATGGCGAAGGGCATAACCCATGCTGAGAAAATCGAAGCTGTTGTCCGGAAAGGGTATCTGCTCGGCGCTTCCCTGCATCAGGCGCACGCCTTCCGGCACTTTGGCATTCTGCAGCATGCCGGGACTGGGATCGACTCCCGTGATGCTGGCCGGATCGCCGACAATCGATGCGGCCTGACGCGACACCAATCCGGTTCCCACACCCACATCCACGACTTTCATACCGGGCTGCAGGCCTGCCCTCAGCAGCGCCTGGCGGCGGTACCACGACCCGGTGCCCAGCCCAAGAATCGCTTCGATGCGGTCATAGTCGACTGCCGTGCTGTTGAAGATGTCGCTCACCCATTTGCGGCGACCTTCCTCGGCCGCATAGTAATCGGTGAGGGGAGCGTGCGGTTCGTGGACGACACGGTCGGAAAAAGACGGATGATCAGGCATAGACACTTTCGGAATTCGTGGCGGAATCGCTTCCACCCAACTATAAATTTTTATCGGAACCTGCGAAGCAAAAGAAGCGGCAGGCGTACTGCAAAGCCCAGAAACAGACGCGTATGCATCCAGGTCAGCAGCGTGTTGTCGCGCAAGTAGCGGAAGTGCGACACGCCGCCTTCATCGGCCGCGAAGTACCGCACCGGCGCCTCGACGTTGACCGGCGCCACTCCGCGCCAGCACAGGCGAACCACTGCCTCGGGATCAAAGTCAAAACGCCGCATCCAGCGCTGGCCGCGCATCACCGCGCGCAAAGGTTCGATCGGATACACGCGGAAACCGAACAGCGAGTCGCCGATACCCATCCACAGCGTTTCCAGGTTGGCCCACCAGTTCGACACCTGGCGTCCTTTCACGCGCAAGGCCGGCGCGCTGGCGTCGAAGACCGGCTTGCCAAGCACCATGGCCTTGGGGTTTTTCTGCGACTGGGCCATGAACAGCGGAATCAGGTTCGCCGGATGCTGTCCGTCAGAATCCATGGTGAGCACGTGCGTGAATCCCCTCTGGGCCGCCGCATCCAGTCCCTTCAGTACGGCTCCGCCCTTGCCGATATTCTGCGGAAGCACGATCACATGCAGGCCGTCATCCGACTTTGCCATCTCAGCCAACCTTTCGGCAGTGCCGTCAGTACTGCCATCCACCACGACCCATACCGGGTTCCATTCGCGACGGGCGGCGGCAATCGTCTCGAAAACCTTCGGCCCGGGGTTATAGCTCGGAATCAGGACGAGATGCGTGGTGGAGATAGGGGTCATGCGAAACAATGTAGGTTAGTCGACCAAGGCCGGACACTCACGTTCAGCCACGGGAGCCGGTCGGATCTCCTTCGCCGGGCTGCCGGACATTTCGGCGACAAAATACTGTTCGAGCGCACCAACCAGGGCTGTGCTGTCGCCGCCGCATTCAAAACGTCGTCCCAAGCGGACGCGGTAGCTTAAAGGCAAGCGGGGTTTTTTGTATACCGGCCAGCCCTTGGTCAGGAACTGCGAATCGGTTTCGATGAAAACCGTCTGCACCGACGCCTGTGCCCGGCATGCGATGACGCCGATGCTGCCCTTGAATCTGTTCACAGGTTTCTGAACTGTGCGCGTCCCTTCCGGAAACAACAACACGCGGTTGCCGCGCTTTAGATCGTCCACCGCAAGCGCGATCATCGTGCGCACGGATTCATTCCGGATGTATCGCGCCAGCCGTGCGCCAGCCCCCAGGAATACATTGCCGATGATTTCGGCCTTCATCACGCACGCCACATCCGGCAGGCGGGAAACGATCAACAATGCGTCCCACAATGAGGGATGGTTGGGCGCGATGATCAACGATTTTTCATGCCTCAACTGATCGAGTTCTTTGAGGTCGAAATGGAAACGGCCGAAACACTGCAGGAAGCCGAAAAAGCCGCGAAACGCTGCCATGATGACAAAACGCCCGAGCTTGCGGCCTGCGTTGCGCGGAAGCAACGGGTGAAGCGGCACGGCGAAAACCGTCCAGAGCAGGCAGAGTGCTCCGAATCCGAATACACCCAGATAGAACACCGCACAGTCGTACACGGCAAGTAAAGCGCGAAGAATGCGATTCATACGTAATAACTCAGGGCCTACCTTCAGCAGGGAAAGTACTTCCGGCGAAGTAGGACTTTAAACAACAAAAATTTCCCTTGTACCGGAAAGGTCCTTGGATTTAGGCATCCCTGCCAATATCAAAAGCCATCGGGTGGCCGGCAGTTGCTTCGATTTCGACGAGCAAGTCGCGCCGGCAAATATCGGCACGCAGGAACAGCATGCGTGCATCCTTCCCCACCAGCCGTTCAAGTTCTCCCCGCACAAGCGGCACGTCCTGCGCCGAACGGATGTAGACCTTGAAACACAAGTCATCCATCCTGAACCTCGCGTCGGGCACCATGCGATTGGCTTCAGTGATCATTGCGTCGATGTTGGCCAAGGTCTCCCGCACCTGTGCGATCACATCGCCCACATGCATCGACACATGTCCGGCAATGCTCGCTGTCCCGGACAGGAACAGCACACGGGTTCCGCCTATGTCAGCAACACTGGCGCGCGAGAACGTCGGGCTGCGGGGCCCATATACGGCGGGGTAGTGATAAGCGCTGACCTGCCGCGGGTTCTCTATGGCGACGGGACAGGAGCCTCGCCCTGCCAGGAAATAAACCGTAAGGGGCCCATCATCACAACCCACCGCGGATGCCGCCGGCACCACAGCTCCCGCAATCCCACGGCCGGCACTCAGAAAGCCGTCCTGGCGTCCTGTATTGAATTGCCGGTACCGCTCAAGACCGTGACTATCGACATTAATGTGGGCAACATGGTTCCAGAACCGCAGCACGTACGGAAACTCCATCTCGTCGAGGAGTGCAAAAACTTCACTATAGGCCCGCTCAGCCGCCCACTGAAGCGGCGTCTTGCCGATATGTTCACGCTCTGGAAAATCCGCTTCGTCGACCTGGATCTGCCCGAACAGCACGTGGTCGTTGTAGCTGAAGCTTAGCGCACCCTTGGCTCCGTTCGATACGTGCCCATCCACCGACCATAGCTCACAGGCCGCACGCTCGCGGCCTTCGGCATCCAGCGCGGGGGTGGATATACCTGTCAGCTGGTCAGGGATGTTTTCAACCGCACCGGAAGAGCCAAAACAGATCGAGCCCAGCATTCCGTCTGAAGAAGCATTGTAGGTCTCTCTGCACCGCTCCAGCGGCAGGTAGGCGCACTTCAGCGCGCGCGAATCCTTCTCCGTCATTTCATGCTTCCCTGAACCATGTCCGCTTCGTCGGCAGGGCGAATATTGCGCTGCCGGTTACGCCAAGCCGTAAACGTTCTCCGCACATTCATTAGTGACATGCAGTAGTACAGGCTTTTGAACGCCAGCAGAGGAAAACGGATCGGCGTCTTGCCGAACACATCACCGGCGAGCACGGACAGCAGGGCTTCCTGCATACGCAGCAGATTGCGTGGCTCCATGAACAGGTTGCGGAGCGTCGGGTTCGTCACGCGATAGATGAACCAGGAAAAATGTTTGGGGCCGAGACGCGTCACGCGGTCGAAACGCCTTAACGCCGCGGCGGCCTTTTTCGGCTGGCGCAGGCAGACATCCACCGCCTCAGCGCCGGCGAACGCGCTGTTCATTGCGAGCAGCACGCCCGATGAAAACACGGGGTCGATGAAGGTATACGCGTCGCCCAACAGCAGATATCGCTTGCCGTACGTCCTGTCGCATTCATAGGAGTAGTTTCCTGTGGCTTCCATATGTGCCACCATGGTCGCGCCTTCAAGGCGCTGATGCAGCTTCGGACACAAGGCTATCGTATCGCGCAGGAAGTCGTCGAGAGGTTTGGTACGCGTCTTAAGGTAGTACGGCCAGGTAACGGCACCGATGCTGGTGATACCGTTCATCAGTGGAATACACCAGAACCATCCATGCTCGAACCAGTAGATCGCAATATTGCCCCCGGCCTTGCCTTCCTTGCGCGGCACGTCGCGGAAATGGGCATAGAGCGCGGTGCTGTTGTGCTGCTCATTACGGTGCTTTGCGTTGAGGCGATTCCCCAGAAACGTATCGCGGCCAGATGCATCAAGCAGGAAGCGGGCGCGTAACCGGCAGACCGTGCCGTCGCCGCGCTGCGCCTGAACCACGGCACCAGCGTCATCGGGCAGGAATTCCACATGAGTTGCCTTGCAATCCTCGATGGCATGCGCGCCTTCACGAATCGCATTGCGAAAGAGGATGTGGTCGAATTCGGCGCGAGGCACCTGGTAGGCGTACGGAAAGGACTTGTCGATCGCATCGCCGAAATTGAACATCTGGACGTGTTCATGACAAGGCGAGACGAATTCCGCAGCCCATTTTTCCATACCGATCGCGCGCACTTCCTCGGCCACGCCGAGCTGGTCGAACAGCGGCATGTTGGCGGGCAGGAGCGACTCTCCGATGTGGAACCGGGGATGGCGGGATTTTTCGAGGATGGTGACGCGATGCCCTTTCCGGGCAAGCAATGCAGCGGCGGTGGAGCCCGCCGGCCCACCGCCGATAATCAGAACGTCGCATTCCTGATCGACGTTCGTGGCGTCAGCATGGGTGTTCATTCGGGCGTCTTGCAGATGCGGATATTCAGTGGTGCACGACTTTACCATCAATCGGGCCGATTCTCGCCAGGATTGCCATCCTTGCAGCACCGCGTGTCGCATAGGAGAGACGAAGCAAATGCCATTCCGACCAGCCTATTCCGAGGCCTCAACGAGGGTTGTCGACATGCCGAAAATCCAGGTAAACGCCACGCCGCCGTAGAGGACGCTTCGTTTTCTTACCAGGGGACTGTCCTCGAATGCCGCGCCTCTGAGGGTGTCATAGCGGAGAAAACCGCCTACCCAGTAGCGATTGTAGCGCCGGGATAGCGCCATCGTGAACTGGGATCCGGAATAGCCGCCGCGCGCCGTGTAAGCCGGGCGGTCCGGCAAGGCCTGAGCGGGAGTGACCGTATAAAAGAACCCGTTGTAGCGCCGCGAGTTGATGAGCGGACCGGCCAACATGCCAAGCTGCCATCCCGGCAAACCAGGCGGACTTTCCACATCGAGATTGATGTTCGGCGCGAACAACCAGCCAACCTGCTCCGGCGAGGACTCTATCGTGATTGCCGTACGCACCGGAAGGCGCAGATCGAGCTTGGCGCGGTCACCGGCCGCCTTCCACATCGTCAGGCTGACATTGCCGCCGATCTCGACGGTCGGCTTCAGGTCCGGCATGCCCCGCCGCGCATAGTTGTCGCGACTGCGTACCGGCAGCGTGGCATTGGCACTGAGGTTGACCTCGATACGGTCATTCCCGAAAAGATTGGTTCGCAGGCCGTTGCGGTCGGCTTTGAGGTATTCGCCGCGGTAGACGAAGTACGGCGCGGGCAGCAAATAGGTCGACTGTTCGTCCGAGCCACGGTAGTCCGGCAGCGTCACGCCGGCGGCGCCGATGCCAACTTCCCACAATGGCAGCTCTTTGGCCACACCTGGCACGCAGGCAAATATGCATGCAAGTGCCAAAACCATTGGGGAGAAATGAATAGGCACTGGCGGTTTCATACCGACTTGCGAATGAAGGGATTGGCACGACATGAAAAATTCTGCTCCATTAAATCGAGGAAAGTGTGGTCGTATCTCTTGCGGATCAGGGTTGTTTAGCGACGAAAACTGCCTGCCTTTCTGCGAACGCAAACCACGGCTGCAGTTGATTTTAGGGGGAACAAGTCAATTCAACCCTCCCGCAGCCCCGAATGCCCCAAGCCATATCGGCAGAAACCTACGGCATTGTGGTCGATGACCGGCTCGACAGCGCTTTGATCAAATTAGGGCTGGATGCCTTAAGCTCCAGGCAGGTCGGCAAGGTAGTTTTCTTCTCGCTTTCGCCTCACGATATCCGCACGCGCAAAGATTGGCCGGAGATTGTTCGCCATATCCGCTCCGAAGCAGACGCGGAAGGGCATTATGAGGTGAGGCAGGTTGAATCGCCCGAAGAACTTCTGGAGGCATCGCTGGAGATGAAGCTGGTTCGGCTGCCGGTCGATACCCACTATTCACGTATGTAGTCCAGAGCATGGCGAGGTGCCGGAGGCTCGTTCAGGCTGCCGTCACCTCTCTCTCGAAAAGCCTCGTGTCTCGGTAGTTGACGTACAAAGACGCTACACGATCTTTAATTGCACCGATTCCGTTCTGTCTTTGCACCTTTCTTGCCCGTTCTTCATTCTGATTCCCGCCTTTCCCGTCAAATATCCGCATTTATTGCTGGCCTGCTTCTTGCACTGCAACATACGGCATGTACGCCTTCGTTCGCAGCTTCCTGAAATCGACCATGAATTTGACGACGCCCGCTCTGCTGTTCCCCGCCATATCCCTGCTTTTGCTCGCCTATACCAATCGATTCAGTGTGCTGGCCCAGCTCATACGCCGACTGCACCAGCCGCACGAATGCCGCTTGGATGACGTCACCGTCAGGCAGATTGCCAATCTGCGGAAACGTATTGCACTTGTCAGACAGATGCAGGCGCTCGGCGTATCGAGTTTCCTCTTTTGTGCGCTATCGATGTTTTTGCAGTTTATCGATTTCCTGTCGCTTGCCC
>JAQSWC010000302.1 GCA_029266815.1 Paucimonas sp. | reverse complement strand
CTCATCCTGATTCGTCTAGTTGGATAAGAAACGCCCTAGTGGGCAGGGTAACGCGGTTCATTTATTCGAGGACTTGTGATGACAAGTTGTTTTGATCGTGAAGAGGGGATTTTCCGTGTGCTGGTCAATCACGAAGAGCAGTATTCGATCTGGCCGGAATGGAAAGCCATACCCGGCGGGTGGCGCGACACTCAGATAATTGGCGATAAGAAAACATGTCTGGAATATATCGAAAAAGTCTGGACAGACATGCGGCCGCTGAGCCTCCGGCGCTTTATGGATGAGCAGGCGACCGGTGCAAGCCGGTAATGCCTGTACCGCTTACTCTATTCAGCCTGCCATGCGCGGGCGCCAGTTCCGTTATGTATTTGCGTTGGCGGAAACTATTGCCGTCATGGATACAGGTCGTGCCAGTCGAGTTGCCGGGTCGGGGACGGCGCTTGCATGAAGCGCCGGAACGCAATCTGGACGCTTTGGCTGCCCTTCTATGCAATGAGCTTGGGTCTCAGCTTCCTGAGCGCTACGCAATCTTTGGGCACAGCATGGGTGCCTTATTGGCATATAGAATCGCACACGGCCTTCGGACGGGCAGCGCTCCCTTACCCGTAGCATTGGCGGTATCGGCTTGCGTGGCGCCATCTCTACAGGACTGGAAACGGTACGCCGACAAAACCACTGACGCCTCCCTGGTCGCTGAGTTGCGCAAGCAGAATGGAACGCCGGACGAAGTGTTCGAGAGCCCGGAACTCCTCTCCATGACGTTAAATTTGCTCCGTGCCGATTATCGAGTTTGCGCTAGCTTCCGCTATCAGAAACTATCGCCTTTACCTTTTCCTCTCCATGTGTTTGGCGGGCGGGACGATGAAATCCATCCTTCCAGGCTTGAAGCGTGGCAGGAGGAAACGGCCCTGCGTACTTCTCTGGACTGGTTTGACGGCGGCCATTTTTTTCTTCGCCAGAACGAAGAGGCCTTCCTTTCGGCGCTTGTGAAGCGCCTGACGTCTAATGCCACCATGATGCCGCATAACCCGCATGCTGCGCCTGCCTCTGCCTGAAACTATTCCATCTAGCATTGAAGTGTGGCAGCTCAAGCTTAATTTAAGGCTGCCTATTTCGAGTACGGATTTCTCGCTGCTTAGCAAGGACGAGCGCGCACGGGCTTTATATTTTTACAGGCATGAAGATAGAGTACGCGCAATCGCTACGCGAGCGGCACTACGGCGGTTGTTGGCTGAGCGGCTTGCCTCACCCGCCGACGAGATAGGTTTTGTCGCCAATAAATATGGCAAGCCTTTTCTGCGGCATGAAGAGGGCATCGAGTTCAATGTGTCGCATGCGGGCACTTTTTCATTGATTGCAATTTCCACGGACGGGCCAATTGGGGTGGATATCGAATGCCGAAATCGGGGAGTCGAGGAAAAAATGTTTGATGATTATGTACTGTCCTCAATGGAACGAAGTTCTGGGTCAGGCATAGCCGATTTCATTGAACATTGGGTGGCAAAAGAGTCTGCCTTGAAAGCCCTTGGACTGGGAATCTCGGAGTACTTGCAGGCCGTTTCTATTCTGCCCGGAGAGGGGAGCGATTATCGAGTCATACACGACCAACCGGAGTGGGCGGGACTAAAGGTTTGGCCGATCGACGCGCCGGAGGGATACGCAGCGGCGGTGGCCGTAAAACGCCTGAATAAGGGAAAAGGGGCTTTGCGTGAGCGTTCCCTCACGCTACTCGAATAACAGCTCAGTTTCATTACGTTAATCAGTTCTTTCCAAGCTGTAAGTGAACAATGGCGAACAAGGAATAGTCACTAACAATGAAATCACGGCAAATTACGCAGCGCAATTATCCGGACGATATGATAGTGCATCTGCAGACGCTTGCCTTGGAGCGTCCGCGTGATACCGCGCTGATCGTGGTAAGCCCGGAGGAGTCGGGGAGTGGCGCCGCAGTGGATACGAGATTCGACTATTTAACGTTGGATCAGCACGTCCGTGCGCTGGCCGCTGTCCTTCAGGAACGCTTTCTTCCCGGGGAACGTGCGTTGCTGCTGTTGGATAACGACGAGCATTATGTCATTGGTTTCCTTGCGTGCCTGTATGCGGGTGTAATCGCTGTGCCCGTATTCCCACCTGAAGGAACGCGCGACCGACATCTGGCAAGATTGCTTGCCATCTCATCTGACGCCAGGCCCGGTTGTATTCTCACTACCGGTGAAATCCGCCCCCTGCTTACGGAGCAATTTTCTCAGGTACCTATCCTGAACGTAGATACGGTGAAGTTGGAGCACGGTAGCGAATGGCGCCTTAAGCCTCTCCGCAAAGACGATGTTGCATTTCTTCAATATACATCGGGTTCCACCTCGACGCCGAAAGGGGTAATGGTCAGTCACGGCAGTCTCATGGCAAATGCGAGGGCACTTGAAGAGGGTATGTCGATGAGCCCGGACGACATATATCTCAGCTGGTTGCCTCTCTACCACGACATGGGTCTGATCGGCGGACTGTTGCAGCCTATTCACCGCGGCATCCCCGCCGTGCTGATGACGCCCCGATTTTTCATTGAACGGCCTGTTCGCTGGCTCGAAGCCATTACGCGTCATCGCGCCACGGTGAGCGGCGCTCCGGATTTTGCTTTTCGGCTCTGCGTAGAGCGGGTGAGAGACGGGCAGATGCAGGGACTCGATCTATCAAGCTGGCGTATCGCTTTCTCCGGTGCCGAGCCGGTCCGCCATGACACGACGCAGGCTTTTATGGAGCGGTTTGCGCAGGTGGGGCTCGCGGCTCAAGCAATTTATCCCTGCTACGGGCTGGCTGAAGCCACGCTTTTTGTAACGGGAGGCACTCGCGGGGACGGCGTCGAAGCACACCAGTTTTCCATGGAAAGGCTGGCTCAAAGCCACGCCGAAGTGGTGGAGCAGGGAATTCCCCTGGTTGCGTGCGGAGCCCCTGTGTCCCATCACGACGTGGAAATTGTCCATCCGGAATCCTTGATTCCACTGTCCGATGGCAGCGTTGGTGAAATCTGGATCAGCGGGCCCAGCCTTGCTGCAGGGTATTGGCAGCGTAGCGAGGAAACGGAAGAAACTTTTGTACATCGCGACGGGAGTCGGTGGCTGCGTACCGGTGACCTCGGTTTCGTTCATGCGGGGCAGCTCTACATCGCAGGAAGGTGCAAGGATCTCATCATTGTTCGCGGGCAGAATATTTATCCTCAGGATATCGAAAAAGTGGTTGAGGAGGAGGTGGAGGCGTCGCGCAAGGGTCGCGTGGCGGCATTTCCGGTGGAAGCTCCTCAAGGGGAAGGTATCGGTATCGCGGTGGAAATATCCCGCGGTATGCGAAAGCTGGTATCCGTTGAAACTCTGGTCAACGCGCTCAGCGAAGCGGTGAGCAACCACTGTCACGAACCGCTATCGGTGGTCGTATTACTTAACCCGGGCGCGTTGCCAAAAACTTCCAGTGGTAAGTTACAGCGCGCCGCCTGCCGCCAGGG
>JAQSWC010000301.1 GCA_029266815.1 Paucimonas sp. | reverse complement strand
GAGGAAAATCTGAAAGCGACATTTCATGGCAAGTCTCCCTGACGCTTCGCGGACGCACCGGGTTTCCGGGCAGGCGACGCCATCACAGCCACGACGACGCCCGCTCGGACAAGGCGAAACCGTTCGCCTTCGCCCGCTTCAGCACCGTCCAATAGTAGCGGTAGCTTGCGCGGTCATGCAGTATCCGATTGTAAGAAATCGGCGCCCAGTCGCAGTCTTGCGCTTTCGACAAAATCTCTTCCGCTTCAGTCACTTCCTCGCTGCTCGGCGACAGCGCCGTCACTACCGCCTTGATCTGGTTAGGATGAATGCTCCACATCCTCGTGTAGCCGAATTCCGAGGCTGCACGTCTTGCATCGTTTCCCGCCGCCTGCGGATCCGAAAAATCGGTTGTCACACTGTGCGACGGCACCTTGCCGTATGCATGGCAGGCGGCAGAAATCTCCAGCTTGGCGCGCACGACCAGCGGATGCTCGAACTGCCCCGGCGACCGCATTGCATCCGCCGATATCGCGCCATAGTGCGCCGACACGAAATCCATGATGCCGAACGACAGGCTTTCCGCCTGCGGCAACGCGGCGATCTGCCGAACCTCCGCCAGCGCACCGTGCGTCTCGATCAGGAAGTGCACGGGCAGATGTTCGCGACCGTTTTTTTTCGCGCAGGCCTGGATGAATTCGCAGGCCTTGGCGGCTTCACATGCGCTTTCCACCTTCGGCACCATCAGGTAGGCAAGCCGTTGCGCGGCGCCTTTGCAGATGATGTCGACATCCTGTTCGAAAAATTTGCTGCCGAGGTCGTGGACTCGTGCCCCGACGCGCCCGAAACAGTTTTCCTTGCTTGCTGCCAGCGCAGCGATCAATTGCGCATGCGCGGCTTCGTTGCCGGCGCTTGCCCCGTCTTCGCAGTCGAGCGTGACATCGAAAATCGGGCCAAGCTCTTGTTGCAGGGACAGCGACTTGCGCATCAGCTTCTCTGAGCCGGCGTAGTGGTCGCAGGCCGGCAAGGAAGCCGGCTGCTTTTGATCTTGGAACAAGACCTCGGATGGATGCATCGTGACCGGTCTATCGGTTAATGAAAGACGGGGATGCCCGACAGAGCCGGCATCCCCGCATACGAACGGATCGCCTTTAGCCGACCAGGTGCTTTACGCCTTCGCGCTCGTCTGTCAGCTCTTTCAGCGTCAGGTTGATGCGTTCCTGCGAGAAGGCATCGACGGTCAAACCCTGAACAATCTTGTATTCGCCATTCTCGGTCGTGACCGGGAAGCCGAACACGATGTCTTTTGGAATGCCATAGGAACCATCGGAGGGCACGCCCATCGTGGTCCATTTGCCGCTGGTGCCGAGGACCCAGTCGCGCACATGGTCGATCGCCGCGTTGGCAGCGGATGCCGCAGAAGACAGGCCGCGTGCTTCGATGATGGCGGCGCCGCGCTTGCCGACCGTAGGCAGATACACATCCTTGGTCCAGGCTTCATCGTTGACGAGCGACTTGGCATTCTGGCCGTCGATGGTGGCATGAGTGAAGTCGGCGTACATGGTGGGCGAGTGGTTGCCCCATACGCACAGCTTCTCGACGGCTGTGATGGGTTTGCCGACCTTGGCAGCCAGTTGCGACAGTGCGCGGTTGTGGTCCAGGCGCAGCATGGCGGTAAAGTTTTTCGCCGGCAGGTTCGGTGCCGATTTCATGGCGATGTAGGCATTGGTGTTGGCAGGATTACCTACCACCAGCACTTTCACGTTGCGCGAAGCGACGGCATCCAGCGCCTTGCCTTGCACTGTGAAAATTTGCGCGTTGGCTTCCAGCAGGTCCTTGCGCTCCATGCCAGGGCCGCGGGGGCGTGCGCCGACCAGTAAGGCAACGTCGATGTCCTTGAATGCCGTCATCGGGTCGCTGTGCGCGGTCATGCCGGCCAGCAGCGGGAACGCGCAGTCATCCAGTTCCATCATCACGCCCTTGAGTGCCTTCTGCGCTTTCTCATCAGGGATTTCAAGCAACTGCAGGATCACCGGCTGGTCTTTGCCCAGCATGTCGCCGTTGGCGATGCGGAACAGCAGGGAATAGCCGATCTGGCCGGCGGCGCCGGTCACGGCGACGCGCATGGGGGCTTTAGCCATATTGAATCTCCAGTGTTGGTAAGAGTATGAAAAGCGTTTGCAGTCCGACATCATACGGCGAAACATCTCGGGCTGCGCCTTGCCGCCTGTTTGACAGATCCGCATCAAGCAGTCGCCGCCGCGCTGGGTTCGGCTTTAGCCGAGGTGGCGCGTAGAGGCATAAATCCAGAGGGCAAATGTTGCTCGCGAGTGTAGGCGCGCGGGGCGGTCGTGTCAATGACTATCTTATATCTTATATAAGACATATTACCTAGCAATTTTTGCTAGACTGAAAGCGCCTTTTTATGGTGAAATCGCCGCCTATGAGTTCGAATCCGTCCCAGTTGAACAATAACGGCGCGACCGGCGCAGGGACGGCTGCTTCTTCCACTTCCTCGCCGACTTTCAGCCCCCTATATCAACAGATCAAGGCGCTGATCATGCAGAGCCTGCAGTCCGGCGAATGGAAGCCCGGCGAGCTGATACCGAGCGAGGTGGAGCTTGCCAATCGCTACAAGGTCAGCCAGGGAACGGTGCGCAAGGCGATCGACGAACTCTCGGCCGAAAATCTGGTGGTGCGCAGGCAGGGGAAGGGGACATTCGTTGCCACCCACCATGAGGCGAAGGCTCAATTCCGGTTTTTGAGGCTGATGCCGGATGTAGGTGAACATCATGCTCCGGGAAACCGCATCATCGATGTCAGGCGTCTCAGGGCGCCAGCCGAAGTGGCACGCCAGCTCGACATGAAATCCGGGGACTCAGTCATTTTCATCAAGCGCGTCATGTCTTTCGACGGCACGCCGACGATTCTCGAGGAAATCTGGCTGCCGGGCGCGATCTTCAAGGGGCTGACCGCCGAGCGGCTGATCGAATATAAAGGACCGATGTACGGATTGTTCGAAAGCGAATTTGGCACGCGAATGATCCAGGCATCAGAAAAACTGCGTGCGATTGCAGCGGACGAACAGGTGGCGGAATTGCTTGCGGTGGCGCCACAGACTCCTCTCTTGAGCGTGGAACGCGTGTCGTACACCTATGGCAACAGGCCGGTGGAAGTGCGCCGCGGGCTGTACCTCACAGAGCGGCATCATTACCGTAATGAGTTGAGTTGAGAAAACCGGTATGCCGCGGATGCGAGGTCGGGTAGGTTGTGCCTTCTGATGCGCAAGGCGGAAATCGGCGAAAATTACAGGTTCATCAAGTCCAAGAGGTTGTTTTATGTCAGAGGCAACAAAGAACAGGCGCGAGTACCGGAACATCCATATCATGGATCTGCTTCGCTATCGCATGCCCTTAGCGGCAATCGCGTCGATCCTGCATCGCATCAGCGGCGGCCTGCTGTTCCTACTTCTTCCTTTCCTTCTTTATCTGCTCGAGAAAAGCCTCACGTCGGAA
>JAQSWC010000300.1 GCA_029266815.1 Paucimonas sp. | reverse complement strand
TTCAGGACGATTGCTTGCTGCCTTCCAGCAGATTTTTCAAACGGTCGAAGGTGAATGGTTTGGCGAGTGTCTCGAATTCTCCATCGGCGCCGTCCGAAGCCGAATCGCCGTAGCCCGATGCCAGGATGATGCGGATACGCGGCTTCAGGGCGCTGACCTGTTTCGCAAGGTCCAGTCCGGACATGCCGGGAAGGGTAAGGTCTGTAATCAGCACGTCAAAATCATTTTCGCCGACCGCTTGAATCGCGTCTTCCGCTGTCGCATAGCCGTGGACGCTGTATCCGGCGGCGTGCATCATCTGCGAACACAGTCTGCGGAAGTTGTCGTCGTCTTCCACCAGCGCGATGCGCAGCGCCGGCGATTTCTCTTCCGCCGCCGGGGTAGCCTTTTTATTGCCGGGCGCAGATGCGCTCTCGGAAGCGGCGAGCAGCTCGCGCAGCTTCCGCCCCAGTTGCTCTCTGCTGTACGGCTTGCTCAGCAGGTGCACGCCGGGATCGAGCCGGCCTCCATGCACGATTGCATTCTGCGTATAGCCGGAGGTAAACAGCACCCGCAGGTCCGGCAGCATCTGCTTGGCCCGCTTGGCCAGCTCGGGGCTGCGCAGCGTTCCCGGCATCACTACGTCGGTAAACAGCACGTCGATATGCACGCCGCTCTGTACTACCTGCAATGCCATCTCGGCATTGTCCGCCTTGAGGATGCGGTATCCCATTTCGGACAGCATGTCGATGACCGTGGCCTGCACGGACAGGTCGTCTTCCACCACCAGTATGGTTTCATTCCCGCCGTGCACGGGCAATAGGGCCGGCACGGGCTGGTGATCTTCCTGCTCGAAAGAGCGCGGCAGGTAAATCTTGACGGTCGTGCCTTGCCCGATTTCGCTGTAGATGCGGATATGGCCCTCGCTCTGCTTGACGAAGCCATAGGCCATGGAGAGCCCGAGCCCCGTTCCCTTGCCCTCCGGCTTGGTGGTGAAGAAAGGCTCGAAGGCGCGCTCGAGAACGCCAGGCGGCATGCCGCAGCCGGTATCGGACACCGCGACCATGACATACTGGCCGGATTTCAAGCCGGGCTCCATGCGCACGTAATCGTCTTCCAGCATCGCATTGCCGACTTCGATGGTGAGCCTGCCGCGGCCTTCCATCGCATCCCTCGCATTGATGGCCAGATTGAGAATTACCTGCTCCAGTTGGTGGATGTCGATGCAGCAGTTCCACAAGCCGCCGGCAAGGACTGTCTCTATTTCGATCGCTTCACCCAACACGCGTGCCAGCAGGTCGTTCATGTCGCGCACCGTGCGGCCGAGGTTGGCCACATGCGGCCGCAAGGGCTGGCGCCGTGCAAAGGCGAGCAGTTGACTCGAGAGCTTAGCGCCACGGTCCACCGCTTCCATTGCCGTTGCGGTGCGCTTCTGCACCTTCACGCGGTTTTCATTTTCCAGTTGGAGCAGTTGCAGGTTACCCTTGACCACCTGAAGCACATTGTTGAAATCGTGCGCCACGCCGCCGGTCAGTTTGCCTACCGCTTCCAGTTTTTGCGACTGCGAGAGCGCCAGGCGGGCCGCCTCCAGATCGCGTTCGGCCTGCTTGGATGCGGTCAGGTCTCGCAGGAAAATGCTGACGCCGTATCCGCCGGCGTCCATGAACGGCGCAATGGAAAGTTCGACGGGAATCGCGCGTCCATCCCGGGAGGCTAATACCGCCTCGAAACGCTGATCCTGCGCCGGGGCACTGCCGGTGCTCAGCTTTTGCTTCAGCACGGCGCCCTCTGAAGACTTTCCGGCAGCGGGAAGAAGACAAAGGTGAAGGTTTCGGCCGATTGCCTCGCCGGCCGTCCAGCCCAGCGTCTGTTCCGCCTCCGGGTTCCAGTCGGTAATTGAGCCATCGGAGCCCACTGCGATGAAGGCATCGTTGGAGGTGTCCAGTATGGTCTTGATGCGGCCGCGCTCCAGCATCATCTGCGCGGCAATCGGCTTCACCCATTTCTGAAGCAGCAGGGTGCCGATGATGATGAAAAGAATTACCGCCATCGTGAGAAAGGGAAGGCTTTCGCGCAGCGGAGCATAGAGTTCGCGAGTATCGATCTTTTGGAGCAACGCAAGCTGGTAATCCGGCACGGGAACATAGCCTGCAATCACGTCAACTCCGCGCGAGTCTTTTACCGCCACTGAACCCATCTCGCCGAGCAATGCTCGCGAGGCAGGGTGCGCCGGTCGGCCATCGGATTTGAACATCGCAAAGCGCTGGCTCGTCCGGGAAAAGCGGTTGGGAAAGCATGCAGCCTCGTCAGCTGCACGCGCGCACAGGCTGAGGTCGCTGGTTTTCGCGATTCGCTGCGCCTCCTGCACGAATTCATTGAATTGCGCCAGGCGCCGCTCGGTGATCAGCGTGCCCACCAGCTTGCCGTTGTGAATCACGTCGTGCCTGGTCGCCAGGTAATAGCCGTCCTGCCAGATCAGTTCGCTCCGGTCTTCCTGCGAACTGATCGGAACTGACATCGAAGTGCGATCTGCCATAACGCTTCCCGCGGATTCGATCACACGGTTCTGATGATCCAGGATGCGGATGCCGGTGAAGCCCAACGCAAGCATGTTTCTGGCTTCTTCGCGAAGATAGGCTTTCGTGCGCGTATCGCCGGGATCGGCGGCTAAAGAGGCAAGGGATATCTGCAGGATCGGGCGCGTGGACACCGACTTCGACAGCAGGATGGCTTTAGTCAGCAAGGCCGATACGCTTGAGGCGCTGGTCTTGGCCGTGTGCCAGATATTGTCCGCCGCCGATTTCTCATAGCTGCGCTTGAGCACGCCGAAAGCCACCATGCTGGTTGCGAGCGCAAACACCGTCAGAAGCGCCACCGCCAGTCCGGTGATCTGCCGGGCATCATTGGCGGGGGTATTCGAACGGAGCGGCATCAGGTCCGCCGCCAGGCCCCACAAACCGATGCCCACCGCCGTGATGCCAATTGCGGTAAAGGCCGCCATCTTGTTGTAGGACGCGATCTGGTAAAGCGTTTCCAGCTTCAGCACGAAACCGAGGAAGGCAGTGATGCCGATGCCGAAGGCCAGGATGGCCAGTGTGATGCTGACTCGATAGACCAGCAAGGACACCGGTCGGTTGCGAAGCAGCAGGAAAACCGTGCCGGCGAACAGGAATCCCAGGCAGGCGTTGGGCGCGGTACGCCCTGGCTTGGCGTGCCCGTCTCCGAGAGCCGCGTGGACGCCCGCCCAGTCGATGCCCAAGTCGATATTGAAAATGTGCTGAAACAGGATGGCACTCGGCAAAATGATCAGCACCACGGAAATGCCCGTGTAAAGGCGCTGTTCCATTGCGGTGCGGAGCCGGCTCGCCAACAGGCAAATGCCGGACAGCAGAAGCATGAAGGCGGTGTTGATCGCCATTGCCGTGCTGCCTGGAATGATCCTCACCATGGGTTCGCTGCCAATGGCCCAACCTACCAGGATCCATATCGCCAGCGTGCACAGGAAGAGGGCGGCGTAAAAGACATTG
>JAQSWC010000299.1 GCA_029266815.1 Paucimonas sp. | reverse complement strand
TTTCAGCATTTACACAGGCAACAGAGGCCTGCTGTTCACGCCGGCCAGAGCGGCGCCTCACCCATCAATGAGACTTGTTCGCGAAGCTCAAGTATGCGGTCTTGCCAGTAACGCTGGGAGTTAAACCATGGAAAAGCAGTGGTGAACGCAGGGTCGTTCCAGCGCTTTGCGAGCCAGCCCGAGTAATGGATCAGGCGCAGGGTCCGCAGCGCCTCGATCAAGTGCAGTTCGCGCGGATTGAAATCGAAAAAATCTTCATAACCGGCCAATACATCCGTCAGTTGACGTGCCATGTCTGCACGCTCTCCCGATAGCAGCATCCACAGATCCTGCACCGAAGGTCCCATGCGGCTGTCATCGAAATCGACGAAATGCGGCCCATCGTCGGTCCAAAGAACATTCCCTGCATGGCAATCTCCGTGCAGCCGGATATACGCTGTTTCACCGGCGCGTGCAAAACAATGCCGAACGCCTTCTAGCGCCTGATCCACGATGCTGCGATAGGCGCTCGCCAGTTCCGGCGGAATGAAATTTTCCGCCAGAAGAAAATCCCGCGGCGCCTCGCCGAAGCTGGCGATGTCTATGCGAGGGCGATGCGTAAATGCCCTACGCGCGCCGCTCGCATGAATTCTTCCCAGGAAGCGCCCCATCCATTCCAGGACTTTGGGGTCATCGAGTTCCGGCGCCCTACCGCCTTTTTTCGGAAAGACGGCAAAGCGGAAGTCGGAAAAATAATGCAGGCTTGCCTCACCGATCGTAAGGGGAGCAACAACGGGAATTTCGCTCTGCACGAGCTCAGCGCAGAATGCATGCTCTTCAAGAATCTCGGCGTCGCTCCAGCGATTCGCGCGATAGAATTTGGCCACCACTGGCTCCTCATCCTCCAGGCAGACGAGATACACCCGGTTTTCGTAACTGTTCAGTGCCAGCAGGCGGCCGTCGCTGTATAAACCAACGCTCTGCAAAGCATCGATGACGACTTCCGGCGTCAAGCCGGAAAAAGGTAAGCTGGGTTGGGCATTCATCGTGCCATTGTAAGCGGTTAAACTACACGCCTTGCCCCTTCGTAAATATTTTCATGCGCCTAGACCAGCCCCTTTCCGACAAGGAATTCGCTGAACTCGATAAGTTCCTTCTCTCTGACCGCTGTGCCGATGACGGCATGACCATGGATTCACTTCACGGTTATCTGACTGCCTTGGCCATAGGACCGGAGTCCGTTCCGATGGCTGAATGGCTCCCGAAGGTCTGGGGTTCGGCGGCAGATGGTCCCGACTTCAAGGACAACAAGGAGGCAGAGCGTGTTACCGCTTTGATTGCACGCTTCATGAATGAAATCATGATGACGTTCGAAGTGGCACCGAAGGAATACGAACCGCTATTCTGCGAGCATGAGTATGAAGGACGTCAATTGATCGACGGTGATGCCTGGGCATGGGGCTTCTGGGAAGGCATTCAGCTTAGGGAGGAAGCATGGCAGCCGATCAGGGAGTCGAACCTTGCGGCTCTGCTGCGGCCGATTTACCTGCTGGGGGCGGATGAAGTGGAAGAAGATGAAGCCGTGCTGGCCGACGACCCGATCAAGCGCCACAAGCTGGCCGTCGAGATGGAAGCAGCAATACCGCATATTTTCAAATTTTGGCAGCCGCTCCGTAAATCCGGAACGGCCACAGTGCGCCATGAAGTAGTCAAGTCTGGAAGAAACGATTTATGCGGCTGCGGCAGCGGCAAGAAATTCAAGAAGTGCTGCGGAGCGCCCTCCACTATTCACTGAGATGTAATTCTTTAATATGCCGCCGGTGGAGACATCGTCGCGACTGCAATTTTCAACTTGTCGGTATTGCGCGCTGCTCAGCGAGTAGTTTGCGCAGAATGGATCGGTGGCAGCGTGCTTAGTCTCCACAGTAGCATCCCACCGAAAAATTGCTGTTATGAGAAAGCGCAGCGAGTAACTCGATGGTGCGCCGTTTTCCGGCTGATTCATCTCAGCCCGGTGTTTTTTCTCGAAGCGCTTCCACTCTTCATTCGTTTTCGAGTCCAGTCCGAGCTTTACACGATCCGCGCCCGGAGCAAGATCGGACACCACGCATCGTACCAGTCCCCCAACGAGAAATCAGACTTGCGAAAGGCGCGGGAAGGACGACGGACCGTGCCGATTCTCAGCTCCTCGTCCCGATGCCGTGGCGCGCCAAGGCGGACGATTCTGACAACCATCTCTCGCGCTCCATGTCTTTGCCTTGCCTCACATGCTTACGATGGATCTCCATACCGTCAAACGTCGCTCTCATCGGGCAATGGCACCATCTCCGCTCCAAGGAGCATCTGCGCCGTTTCCGATGGCAGTGCCTCCACCGACTTCAGCTTGCGCGCCATCTGTCGGCTACGCGTCTCGGCCTGTTCGATGTTCTTTGCGGCGCGCTCAAGCGTATTCTTGGTTGCGGCGAGCACATCACCGAACTTGGCGAATTCGGTTTTGACAGCGCCGAGCACCTGCCACACTTCAGATGAGCGCTTTTCGAGCGCCAATGTCCGGAACCCCATCTGCAGGCTGTTAAGCAAGGCGGAGAAAGTGGACGGCCCGGCGATGCTGACGCGGCACACGCGCTGCAACTCGTCGGCCAGCCCCGGCCGGCGGATCACCTCCGCATACAGCCCTTCGGTAGGCAGAAATAGAATCGCGAAATCGGTCGTAAGCGGGGGAGACAGGTATTTGGTTGCAATCGTTTTTGCCTCGATGCGAACCACGCGCTCTAGTTCTTTGCCTGCGGCAGCGACCAGATCGGCATCACCGTGCTCCGCGGCTTCTATCAGACGCTCATACTGCTCCTTGGGAAATTTCGCATCGATAGGCATCCATACGGGCGGCTTGCCGATTTCTTGCCCAGGGAGCCGGATCGCGAACTCGACGCGCTCGCCGGATCCGGGAATCGTCTCTACATTCTTCGCATATTGATCTGGCGTCAGCACTTGTTCAAGCAGCATACCGAGCTGTACTTCACCCCAAGTGCCGCGCGTCTTCACATTGGTCAGCACGCGCTTCAAATCGCCCACGCCGATGGCGAGCTGTTGCATCTCGCCCAAGCCCTGATGAACCTTCTCCAGCCGGTCGGACACCAGCTTGAATGATTCTCCCAGGCGTTGCTCCAGCGTGGCATGCAATTTTTCATCGACGGTGCGCCGCATCTCTTCCAGTCGCTGGCTGTTGTCGTTCTGGAGATCGCGAATCTTGTTTTCGAGTGTGGCGCGCACCTCGGTCATGCGCTGCGCATTCGATTCCGTCAGTGCCGAGAGCGTCTGATTCAGCGTGTCGCCGAAGCGCTTCAGGGCGGATGACTGCTCTTCCCTGCCCGCCTGGGCCTGCATGACGATGGAATTGCGCATGGCGTCCAGTTGCTGAGCATTCGCCTCATTGAGCTTGGCAAGCTGCTGTGCAAAGCCATCGATTTGCCCGCTTTGCAGGGTCGCCACGCTGGTCAGTTGCGTGCCTACCATCTGCTGGAACTGCG
>JAQSWC010000013.1 GCA_029266815.1 Paucimonas sp. | reverse complement strand
CCAGATCGTCAATCTCGCACGCGATCTCGCGCGTTCGCTGTCGCTCACTTCTATTCGCGTGGTCGAGACGATTCCGGGCAAAAACTACATGGGCCTGGAGCTGCCGAATCCGAAGCGACAGATCGTGCGCCTGTCCGAGATCCTCGGCTCCAAGGTTTATAACGATAGTTCTTCCAGCCTCACGATTGCGCTCGGCAAGGATATCGCCGGCCATCCGGTGATTGCCGATCTCGCCAAGATGCCGCACCTGCTGGTCGCGGGTACCACAGGCTCGGGTAAATCCGTGGGCATTAACGCCACCATCCTGTCGCTGCTGTACAAGTCCGATCCGAATGACGTGCGCATGATCCTGATCGATCCGAAGATGCTGGAGATGTCTGTGTATGAAGGCATTCCTCATCTGCTGGCGCCGGTGGTTACCGACATGCGCCAGGCTGGTCATGCATTGAACTGGGCGGTGGCCGAGATGGAGCGCCGCTACAAGCTGATGTCCAAGCTTGGCGTGCGCAACCTCGCCGGCTACAACAACAAGATTGCGGAAGCAGAGAAACGCGAAGAGAAGATTCCGAATCCGTTCAGCCTGACGCCGGATGCACCCGAGCCGCTGGAGAAATTGCCGACGATCGTGATCATCATCGATGAGCTGGCCGACTTGATGATGGTGGTCGGCAAAAAGGTCGAAGAGCTGATCGCCCGTATCGCGCAAAAAGCGCGTGCCGCCGGCATTCACCTGATTCTGGCCACGCAGCGGCCTTCGGTGGACGTGATTACCGGCCTGATCAAGGCCAACATCCCCACCCGTATCGCCTTCCAGGTCAGCAGCAAGATCGACTCGCGCACGATTCTCGACCAGATGGGTGCCGAAACACTGCTCGGCATGGGCGATATGCTCTACATGCCGCCGGGGACAGGGCTGCCGGTGCGTGTGCACGGCGCCTTCGTGTCGGATGATGAAGTACATCGCGTGGTCGAACACCTCAAAGCGCAGGGGGAACCGAATTACATTGAGGGAATCCTAGAAGGAGGCGTGGCCGAGGACGGTGCGGGCGATCTGCTGGGCGGTGAAGGCGGTGCAAGCGGAGAAGCCGATCCGATGTACGACCAGGCCGTGGCGGTGGTACTCAAGAATCGCCGCGCATCGATCTCGCTGGTGCAGCGTCATCTTCGCATCGGCTACAATCGCGCCGCGCGCTTGCTGGAGCAGATGGAGCAGAGCGGGCTGGTATCGACAATGCAGTCGAACGGCAACCGTGAAATCCTGGTACCCGCCGGGAATACTGAATAGCCGAATAGGACAATATGCGTTATTCCACATCGTTTCATATCGCACTCGCGGCCACTTTTGTGATCGCGCCGGTATTCGCTTCCGGTGCTGCGCTCGATCAGTTCAAGTCCTTCGTCGCCGGCACCAAGTCGGCCCAGGGCGAATTCACGCAACGCTTGCTGAAGACCGATTCGCAGGGCAAGCAGAAACTGTCGAATCCTTCGACCGGCACTTTTGCTTTTGCCCGCCCGGGAAAATTCATCTGGACTTACCAGAAGCCCTATGAGCAAGTGCTGCAAGCGGATGGCGAAAAGCTCTACATCTACGACAAGGATCTGAATCAGGTGACGGTGAAGAAGCTGGGCAACGCGCTCGGATCTTCGCCAGCGGCCATTCTGTTCGGTAGCAACGAGCTCGAAAAGAATTTCGCCTTGAAAGAAGCTGGCACCAGGGACGGCATGGAATGGCTTGAGGCGACGCCGAAGAGCAAGGACACGACTTTCGAGCGTATTGGTATTGGCTTGAAAGATGGCTTGCCGCAGGCAATGGAGTTGCGCGATTCGTTCGGACAGGTCACTCTGCTGTGGTTCGGCAAATTTGAAAAAAATCCGAACATGCCTGCAGCGCAATTCAAGTTTACGTCGCCAAAGGGCGCGGACGTTTTCAACCAGTAAGACGTGCAATCTGAAGCAGCACGCTTGCGAGTTCATCGCAAGCGCGTCTTCATTATGAAGAGCCTTTAATGGGCGAGACTTGACTGGAACAGGTCGCGCAGTCCGCGGAAGCCAATCAGCTTGAATCCGCGTCGCGTAATTTCACTTCGGAATTCCTCGCTGCTGAATAGCGCATGATCCACCAGCCGTGTCGCAATGTCGGGTGCAATAGTGCGCAGCTCAGGCGTATCCACTGCGGGGTGCCCGATTATGCTGTGCACACCTGGACTCATTGCATCCATCCGCTCGCAAACCCAGGCGATGCGGTCTTCCAGTTCCAGCGCTTTGCCGAACGGCAGAATATGCCAGGTATCGATGGGGATGACTTTGCCCTCTTCGGCGGCGCGGTTCAACTGACCTGCAACCCTGGCCGCCTCATGTAGCGGAATCACGCATTCGTCGGCGATTTCCTGCGCGGTGCGCTTGACCACCATCGTGGGCTGCCTATGCTCCACGGCGAGCTCGATGAAAATCGGCATCAATGCCGGATGCCAGAGCGTCAGCATGTGACTGTCGAAATGCGTGAGATCGATGCCCGCCGCATGGGCGCGCGTGATTTGCGCCTGCAGCTCCTTTTTTACTGCTGCGGCATCCACCTGCTGGTGGGTGAACTTGGCGAGAGGATGAAAGTAGCCTGTGCTGTCTACCATGCCGGTTGCGGCGTCATTGCCGGTGAGAGGACTCCAGCGGTAATTCGGCCACTCGCAATTGAGCGTGAGATGCAGGCCGAGGTCGGCGTGCGGCCCTGTTTCAATTGCTAATTGAGCGGCCGCCGGAAACCAGGAGCAGGGTGCCATGGCAGAAGCCGAGGTGAGCAAGCCGAACTCGAGCAGCTCCCGCCATGAGCGTACTGTGGCTTCGCACATGCCGATATCGTCGGCGTGGAGAATGAGTAGCCTGTCATCGGCATTGAAGCCGAGTTTTTCCTGCAAGGTGGTGCTCATGAAATACCCTCGTATCAGAATCGCGAGGGATTTTAGCAGAGACTGCCTGAACCAAATTCAGTCAGGGCAATGCAGAAAGTTGGTCAGGGCCGTTTTCCAGCCGTTGGCAGCATCGATGTTCTTTACAGAGCCGCTGCCCGCCATGTAGCGCGGCTGGTAGTTAGGCGGCCCGACGTCTTTCACCTCTTTGCATATCACGGACAGCTTGTCCTGGTTGCTCAGGGATTTGCGGATCTCGTCTTTCAGCTCCCTCTTCTTGTCGCTCTTCAGCTTGGCCATGCTTTGGCGAATGAGGGCGGTATGTGCGGCATGCTTGCCCGGATCGGCGACGCGCAGCGCATCGTAGTAGCTGTAGGTGCCGGCCAGGGCGAACAGCGAAGCGCCTTCCCCGTACTTGCTCAGGCGCGCGCATTCGACCATGTGGTCGTAGAGCTCAGGCGGAGCCACCTTGTTGCCGAGCCGCGAAACTGGAGTGCAGCTTCCTTCAACGGCCACAGGCGCGGGAGCTTCCTTGACGGCGCGGGTATCGACTCCGGAACTGCCAGTCGGCGTGCCGGCACAGGCAGTCAACAGCGCGACGATTGCGGCCAACAGGGGTTTTGCAAGAAGGGCGGGACGTGTCATAGGAGATGCGAGTCATGTAAGCCATGCGGCCGATGTTGCTAAGCATAGTCAAGCATGCCCATGCACGCTTGTGCTTATGCAAGAAAATAGTGATTCTGTTGGGCTGGATTGAGATAGCGCAGTGCGCTGCGTGGCATCTGCGATTACTGAAAGCAAGACTGCGATAGACTACAGGCCATGAATGCAAGCCCTTTGGCCGAACGGTTGCGGCCGCAGACCCTGAATGAAGTGATCGGGCAACAGCACCTGCTGAGCCCGGGCAAGCCGTTGCGCGTGGCGTTCGAGTCGGGCGAACCGCATTCGATGATTTTGTGGGGGCCACCCGGCGTAGGCAAGACCACGCTTGCGCGCCTGACGGCGGAGGGATTTCAGGCGGAATTCATTGCCTTATCCGCTGTCTTGTCCGGGGTAAAGGATATTCGCGAGGCAGTGGAGCGGGCACAGGTGGTACGCGCCAATTCAGGCCGTCGCACCATCCTGTTTGTGGACGAGGTACACCGGTTCAATAAGAGCCAGCAGGATGCCTTCCTGCCGCATGTGGAAAGCGGCCTCTTCACCTTCATCGGCGCGACCACCGAAAACCCCTCGTTCGAAGTCAACAGCGCATTGCTGTCGCGCGCAGCAGTCTATGTACTCAAGCCGCTCGGCGACGATGATCTTAGCGCGTTGGTCCATCGTGCCTGTGAACGCGAGCTGAACGGACTGCGTTTCACCGACGAGGCCAAGGCAATGCTGGTGGCCAGTGCTGACGGCGACGGGCGCAAGCTGCTGAATAACCTCGAGATCGTCGCGCGTGCCGCCGAAGCAAAAGGCCAGAGCGAAGTTGACAAGGCCCTGCTTAGCGAATGCCTGGGCGACGCGCTCCGCCGTTTCGACAAGGGCGGCGACAGCTTCTACGACCAGATCTCTGCCCTGCACAAATCGGTGCGCGGCTCCAATCCGGATGCGTCGCTCTACTGGTTCGTGCGCATGCTCGACGGCGGCGCCGATCCGCGCTATCTGGCGCGCCGCATTGTCCGCATGGCGAGCGAGGATATCGGACTGGCCGATCCGCGCGCGCTGCGCATCGCGCT
This sequence comes from Paucimonas sp., assembly GCA_029266815.1. Lineage (GTDB taxonomy): Bacteria > Pseudomonadota > Gammaproteobacteria > Burkholderiales > Burkholderiaceae_D > JAQSWC01. The sequence continues at coordinate 9,262 of JAQSWC010000013.1, read as the reverse complement.
CGATGCGGCCGAAGTCTATGAGCGCCTCGGGTCTCCGGAAGGAGAACTGGCACTAGCCGAGGCAGTGGTGTACCTCGCGTGTGCCGCCAAATCGAACGCGGTGTACAACGCCTATAACGCCGCCCGCGCATTCGTAGCCAAGGACAAGTCGCGCCCGGTGCCCGAGCACCTGCGCAATGCGCCGACCAGGCTGATGAAGGAACTGGGCTACGGCAAGCTTTACCGCTATGCGCATGATGAGCCGGATGCTTATGCGGCAGGCGAAACCTATCTTCCCGAAGGCATGCGCGATCCGGGCTGGTACCAGCCGACTCTGCGCGGACTGGAAATCAGGATCGCCGAAAAGCTGGCCTACCTGCGTTCGCTCGATGCTTCGGCCCGCAAGGAAGACGGCGGAAAGTAGATCGCGCGGGCCTTGATCCTTCGCTGCTTGCGCGGCAAGGCCCTTGGTACAATGGCGGTTTCGCGAATTCCATCCTCTTCCCATGATCGACATTCAGCTTCTCCGCAAGGACATAGACAACGTTGCCGCGCGTCTCGCCGCCAGAAAATTCCAGCTCGACGTCACTACCTTTAATGCGCTCGAAGCCGAACGCAAGCAGATACAGACGCGCACCGAAGAACTGCAGGGCAAGCGCAACACGCTTTCCAAGCAGATCGGCATGTTGAAAGGTAAAGGAGAAGACGCCTCCGCCGTCATGGCCGAAGTAAACGGGATCGCCGACGAGTTGAAATCATCTGCCACTCGCCTTGACGAAGTACAGGCGAAGATGAGTGAATTTATCTCGTCGATTCCCAACCTGCCGCATGAATCAGTGCCGGTAGGGCAGGATGAGAGCGGTAATGTTGAAGTGCGCAAGGTCGGCACGCCGCGTGCCTTCGATTTCCAGGTGAAAGATCATGTGGATGTGGGCACGCCGCTCGGGCTGGATTTCGATGTCGCTGCCAAGCTGACAGGCTCACGCTTTTCTGTGATGAAAGGCGGCATCGCGCGCCTGCATCGCGCGCTTGCCCAGTTCATGCTCGATACGCATACGCAGAACCACGGCTATACCGAGTGCTATACGCCTTACATCGTCAATGCCGATTCCCTGCGCGGCACCGGCCAGCTGCCGAAATTTGAAGCCGATCTGTTCGCCGTTAAAAAAGGCGGTCAGGAAGGCGAGGGCGAAGCCCTGTACCTGATTCCGACTTCGGAAGTATCGCTCACCAATATCGTACGGGACGAGATACTGGCGGCCGATGTTCTGCCGATGAAGCTGACGGCACATACGCCATGCTTCCGCTCCGAGGCTGGCAGCTACGGACGCGATACGCGCGGCATGATCCGTCAGCATCAGTTCGACAAGGTGGAAATGGTGCAGATCGTGCATCCGGAGAAATCTTACGAAGCGCTTGACGAGATGGTCGGCCACGCCGAAACCATCCTGAAGAATCTGGGATTGCCGTATCGCGTGGTTTCCCTGTGCACAGGCGACATGGGTTTCGGCGCCGCCAAGACTTTCGATATAGAGGTTTGGTTGCCGGCACAGAACACCTATCGCGAAATTTCCTCTATTTCCAACTGCGAAGCCTTCCAGGCTCGCCGCATGCAGGCCCGCTTCCGCAATGCCCAAGGCAAGCCGGAACTGGTGCATACCCTGAACGGTTCAGGCCTTGCCGTGGGAAGAACTTTGGTCGCGATTCTTGAGAATTACCAGCAGCCAGACGGCAGCGTCGAAATTCCGCAGGCGTTACAGCCTTACATGGGCGGCATCAGCAAGCTTTCGCCCAACGCATGATTGTTTCATCGAAGGCAAGCTTTTCAAGCTGTCGGAGTCTGCTATAATCTTGCGCTTTGCAGCGTCAAAAACTGCATGATCGACCGATCCGGAGAGGTGGCAGAGTGGTCGAATGTACCTGACTCGAAATCAGGCGTACGTTAAATCGTACCGTGGGTTCGAATCCCACCCTCTCCGCCAAAGTTAAAGCCCCCGCAAGGGGGCTTTTGCTTTGGTGGAAAGAATCCGCATGCGCATGCGGGATGAGAAGGGTTCGGCTTGCAACTAACGCTGTGGTCGCAGAACCTCGGCGAACACCTAGTTCCCCAAAATTCAAACGCTTAAGATTCCAATGCGCGAACCTATGGCGCTTGCTTTTTGCATGTCTGTAGGTCTCGAAATTTGCAACATATTTTGCGGTTCCCGGCGTTCGCATCCTTCGCAGTGATGTCCACTGGCTACATTGGCTATTCGCCTGAAAAATGCTTCTGTCTTGGCAGGCCACACTTTAACTAAACTCAGATTCAACACGACGCGGTTTTTCTAGCCAAGGGTGAACACATGATCGTGCCAGAAGCCCTAAAACTCGGCGCTTATAACGTGTGTGTAATTTTTTGATCTCAACTTCTCGTCTAACTGGCGTGCGAGAAAAGTTATTTTCTAATACATCTGAATGCAGAAGGCGACACTTGGCCTCGTTCACCTGCGTGACCCGGCCTACCAAAAATTTCAGCCACACCGTGTTGATATAATGCGCCCGCGCCGATCGCTCATAAATAATTAAATCCCAGGGAGAGTAAATGTCGTCAATTATTTCGAGGCTGTGCCTACGGTGGATAGGCCCCCTGATTCTGGCTACGGCGATGGGCGCCTGTGGCGGTGGTGGCGGAGGAAGCACGAGTGTGGTGTCAACGCCTACGCCGCCCAGCACTACCAACGTACTGTTTGTGGCCAGCACGGGGAGCCTCACCGGCGACTTCGTTATCGGGGGGCTACCAACGCTCCTGCCTACTGAGGTGTCGATGCTATCCGCGAACGTTATGTCCAGTCCTCTGCCATTGGGGCCTGGTATGGCCTATGACAGCGAACGTGACCGACTCTACGTGAAGCAAGGCATCGGAGATGCTCGCCTGGGCATTGCAGTGTTTGATCAGGCAAGCAGCTTGAAGGGAGTTCTTACTCCTAGTCGTGTGATCGAGCCGCTCGTGGATGGATTGGACGCCTTGGGGATCTTCTATCTGGACAAGCAGGCCGATACGCTCTATGTCGGATACAGATTCCATAGGGGGCCGGTTTCATCAGGGGGCATCCTTGTATTTAAGGACATCTCGACGAAAAGCGATTCCACATCTCCTGATCGGACTATTGAGATTGGATATCATGCGATGTTTGCCGTGGATACCCGGCGTGGAATGCTTTATGTCACGCCGTACTTCCAGACTTCTAGCACTTTGCATGCCTTCGACAATCTTGAGACGGCCAATGGTCTTCTCTCACAACTCGACTCGCGCAAGCTTATATTGAAGGACGTGGACAATATTACTGGCTTGACTTTTGATATGGAGCGAGACCGCTTGTATGTAGGATCTGATAAAAAGGGCGTTGCAATTGTTGATGTTGCCAGTGATCAGGGCTATCTCGAGAAAAATGCAAGCACGGACATTAAGCGTGTTGATACGACGCATATTAATTTGCCTAACGCGCACATGGGGGGCGCGTCCATATACGGTTCTTCCTTCGCCTATGATTCTAAGAACGATAGGTTATATGCCGCGTTCGACTCGTATGTATATATATTGAACGAAGTAAGTTCGATTACCTCAACTGAAGCAGGCCCAGCTCCAATAGAGTTAAACAGTCTTAATACAAAAACGTATTCCGGATTTGCATTTCCTTAAGCCGAGTTGGACACCTGTCGAGGAAGCTGCGTAGTGAGTTCTGCGATCTTTTCGACGTATTGGCGAGCTGGCTGCCGTTGGCGGGTAATTTTGTTGGGGTGTTGTGGGTGCTCAGGTCCGCCAATCGTCAGCATTTTCTGATTGCGAGACTCGGCGAATTGGGGTTCTCCTTCAAGTCACCCGCGTTGATATAGTCTGACTGTCAAGTTTCCCCGCAAATGCACTGACGGTAAAGCCTTCAGCCGCAATCGGCTTTGTGCCTGCGGGCCAACCGACGGCAGGCGCTACGTTCACTGTCGGTATCAGGCTCTTTGTCGGTGGCGGCAGTGTCGGCTGTGGGCCTGTTCCCGCTTCAACCGGAAGCCGGGCTCCATTGGCGCAGGCGCAAAGATTGACGGCAAGCAGCATTCCGGCAAGCAGATATTTATTCATCATGGCCACCACTCGCTCAGCGCCGTTGAAAACCGGAAGGAGGCTGACGAATCACGATTGCGGTCAGCGGTTCGAAACCATGCTTGTGCTTCGGATAAGGGAGAGGTACCAGTGGTTGCAGTACCTGGTCTTCGACATTCGCAGCCGCGGTGTCGACGTTGCGCTGTGCAGCCGTTTCTCGCAGCAGATCAAGCGTTGCGCGCGCGATTTGCGAAGGCAGTACTTTTTCCAGATGGTCTCCATGGCCTTGCGGACCAGCGATCTTGTGACCAGGTGTGCACGGTACCTTATGATACAGCACGCAATGGGCCACATGCCACGGAACGTGATGACCATGGGTGGGGGCGTAAAGGCTGACCACTGGCGTGCCGACTGCGGCAGCGAGGTGCGCAGCGCCGGAGTGGTTGCAAAGCAGGACAGGAGCCTGTGCCAGAACCGCTGCGACGCATCCAAGCTCCAGCTTGCCTGCCAGCGAAAAGGACGGGCAGGTAAGGCCGGCACGAATTTCGTTGATCATGGCGGCTTGCGACGCGCCGCCGATGAAGACAATGGGACATTCCAGTTTGGTGAACAGGCGGTTGACGGCCTCTGCCCACATCGCCGGCGGATAGGAGTGCGACGCGGCCGTTGCGCCAGGATGCAACAGTATCCATGGCTCTGCCAGATTGATGCCTATTTTTTGCAGATGACGCCGCGCCCATGCCGCATCCTGATCAGGAATCCGGAACGACAGCCTTTCATCGCGCGTGGAGCAGCCTATTGAAGCAATCAGGTCGAGCTGGCGCCTGACTTCATGCCGCGTTTTTTCCTGCGGCTCGGAATCGCGCACCCAGTCAGTGAGCAGGTGGTAGGGATTGTCGCGGCACCGAGCCAGCCGCAGGGGAATGCCGGCCAGATAGCAAAGCATGGCGGCGGGCAGCGGGCTCTGGCCATACGCGGTGAAAATCACGACGGCATCGAAATTTTTTGCCTGCAGAATGCGCACCATCTCCAGGTCCGCTTTTGCGTCAGCCGCGCCGCCGCTTTTCATCCAGGCCGAGGCATAACGAATCGTTTCGTCGATCTCGGGCATGAAGCGCGCGCCGGCCGCGCCGTTGTCCGACGCGAGCAGGGTGATGCGGCAGCCGGGCAGGGAATGCTTCAGCGCACGGATTGCCGGCGTGGTCATCAGCACGTCGCCCAGGTGGTCCAGGCGTATGCACAGGATGTTACGGACGTGCTCCCAGCGGCCGGGTTTCATGGGCACCCGGCCTTGTGGCTGATCTTCACTCTTGGTAGACAGGCGCAAGGCATCATAGCCGGGAAACCTCGCGCATCGGCATGACCGTGATTTCAGGCACCACGGTTTCGTCCGGCAGCATCAGCAGCCCTTTCACCGCGCGGGCAATATCGACCGGGTCCTGCAGGGCAGTGGCGTCGATATCGGGAAAGCGGTCAACCAGCGAAGGCGTGCCCATGCCGCCCGCTACCACGGCAGTCACCCTGATGTTGTGAGGGCGCAATTCAGCCTGAAGCGCATGCGAGAAACCGAGCAGGCCCCATTTGCTGGCATGGTAGGCCGAGGCATTCGGCCAGCCGCGCACGGAAGTGGTTGCCGCGATGTTGATGATGTGGCCGCCGCCCTGGACCTTCATGCGCGGCACCACTGCCTTCGACAGCAGAAACGGCCCGTACAGATTGGTATGCATCACGCGGTCCCATTGGTCATGCGCCATCTCTTCCAGCGGCATGGTGATATCCGTGCCTGCATTGTTGATCAACACGTCTACGCGGCCAAACACTTCAATCGTGCTGGCGATCGCGTATTCGGCCGACTTCGGATTGCCGACATCGAACTCCATTGACTGCACTGAGCCGTCTTCGCACGCAATCGCATCCGCGACGGCACGCGCGGCATCGGCATTGAGGTCACCAATCATGATCCTGGCTCCTGCCGCCGCCAGCGTGCGGCTTAGGGCAGCGCCGAGTTCGCTGCCGCCACCGGTAATGAGAATGCTCTTACCGGCAATTCCATGCGTGTCCTTCAATTCGCCTGCCAGTTCGGGTATGACCATGGTGTTCATTTTCTCTCCTTGAAAATCATGCTTACCTGGCGGCCGGGCCACACTTTCGTCGATGTCGTTGCAGTGGACAAGCGCGTCTTTCCGAGGTGGTGCCACTATCCGTTTCTCTGCATGCGGTTGTCAGCATCGGATCATTTGCGGCAGATGCGTTGAAGAGGCGAGCCGTCATGCGAGTCATGGATAGAGTGCTTGCAAACGCCGCAGTCGTCATTGCGCTTTCGCAGTGCTTGCCAAAAGCTAAAGCCGTGTCAAGGTATGTGCCTGGATGCAATAGGTGACGAGAGGAAAGGGGCGCGACGAATTGATACGGTTTACACCGTGGTGACGCTGAACGTAATGACTAAATAAGGAGCGATGCGTCCGGGAAATCGTCCTGCGCGAAATCAGCAAGGGGCACGCCGGACGGAACCTAATCGAAAATGAATGGGCAAAGCCAAGGTGCCCTCTCCGGAAAAGCCAGACCATTGCCGCCATGCGCAAGTTGACCGTTATTTCCTCGAAATTGAGCAAGGCATCTCTACCTCCCGTCCATCCCCCAGCCATGCGCTCCTATGCGCGCCTCCTGCGTAACCCGTCGCTGAACAGGTCGGACCAGGCTATATGGGCGTCGGTCGTGGTTCCAACCTGTGGCCGCCACGAGCTGCTGAACCGCTGCCTGCGTGCGCTGACTTCGCAGCGTGTCGATCCCCGGCATTATGAAATCATTGTGGTCGATGACGGGATCAGCGAAGACACGCGCGCCATTGTCGGCGGATGGGCGGCAAAGGTCGCGAAGTCCGGGCTCCAGGTCAGGTATATCGCTTCTCCGGGGCCGCACGGCCCGGCTGCGGCCCGCAACCATGGCTGGAAAGCGGCGCGCGGAACGGTGATTGCCTTTACCGATGACGATACGGCCGCCACGCAGGACTGGCTGGCCAACGGCTTGCTCGCCTTCGAGGATGAAACCACCGATGCAATATGGGGACGCATCGTGATGCCCATGCATGGAAGGCCCACTGATTACGAGCTCCACGCCAAAGGCTCGGAAAGCGGAGAGTTCGCTACGGCCAACTGCTTCGTCAGGAAATCCGTGCTGGCCGAGATCGGCGGATTCGACGAGCGTTACCGGTTCGCCTGGCGCGAGGATGCGGATCTCTACTTCAGCCTGCTGTCGTCGGAGGCCAAAGTCGTCCACTGGCCCCGTGCCGTGATGATTCACCCAATCCGCCCGGCGGGCTGGGGCATCAGCCTCTCGCAGCAGAAGAAGGTGTTGTTCGACGCGCTATTGTTCAAAAAATATCCGGAGCTCTACCGCAAGAAAATACGAGCCCGGGTGCGGTGGAATTACTACGCCATCGTGGCATCGCTGCTGGCAACGTTTGCCTGTCTGGCATTGGGCGCCTGGAAGTCGGCCGCCGCGGCGGCATTCATCTGGCTGGCGCTGACGATGTGCTTCTGCATCATGCGATTGAAACCTACAGCGAAGACGCCATCACATATCTGCGAAATGCTGGTGACTTCGGCGCTGATACCGCCGGTTGCCGTGTTCTGGCGCATCGTGGGGGCGCTCCGGTTCCGCGCGCCGCTGTTCTGAGTCCGGATCAGTGGAATGAAGCGTCTGAAGATACTGACCTGGCACACGCATGCAAGCTATCTCTATTACCTGACGCAGGCGCCGCACGATTTCTACGTGCTTTCCAAGCCGGGAAGGCCGCCGGGATACATGGGGCGCTGCGGTCCGATGCCATGGGGCGACAACGTCATCGACCTGCCTGCGGACCAGGCAAAAGATGCCGAGTTCGACTGCATCGTCTATCAGGATGATCCGCAATATCTGCGTCATCCGGTCACGGACAGGAACGTGCTGCTGGTTCATGTGACGCCCTTCAACGAACTGATGTGGGACAACGGCGACGTCATCACGCGCGTGATCGATCATGGCGTGATCCCACCCAAAGATGCCGAATACACCGGTGAACTGCAGCGCGGCATCGTGGTGGCCGACAGCATCCTGCGCGACGAACGCCGCCTGGGCGGAGACATCTACCGGAAGGTGAGAGCCGAGGTGCCGCTGGACCTGGTCGGCACGGGCGCCGAAGAAGCTGGCGGGCTGGGCGAGGTGCTGCCCTCGGTGCTGCCTCGCTTCGTCTCGCGCTACCGCTTCATCTTCAACCCGGCACGTTACAGCGGCCTGGGGCTCGCGATGATAGAGGCAATGATGGTTGGCGTGCCTGTCGTCGGCCTCGCGACCACGGAAATGGTGACGACAGTCGAGAACGGAGTTTCAGGGTACACGGACACCAACGTCAGCAAACTGATTGCGCGCATGCAGGAACTGCAGGGCGATCCGACGCTGGCACGCCACCTGGGGCAGGGTGCCAGGCGCCGTGCCCTGGAGCGTTTTCATATAGACCGCTTCGTCAGGGACTGGAACAACGCGTTCGCGCTGGTAACGAGATGAGCCGGGGCGTCAAGTCTACGCAAAACCGTTTTTGAGGAATCAATGGAATCATCTGGCAGCTATTTCATCGATCGCGAGTGCGCAGAACGCGCGGTGCAAATGAGCCTTCCCATGATCACGGAGGCAATGAAGGACAGCGAAGTCTGCGGTAGCGGCTCCCTGTGCATCGTGGTGATGGACCCGGCGCTCAAGCCCTACAACGCTACGTTCCGGGATGCGGTGTTGTACGAGTACGCGATAGGCGACCGCAGCCAATGGGATGTCGATTATGCCGAACTCGCACGCGCCAAGGCGCGCGTCGCGTGGCGTACCGGAATGGACGGGCACAAGGTGCAGGAACTTCAGCCGCACTTGTTGACGGCCAAAGACACCGCCCTGTGGGGAAGTATCGTAGTGGATGGCATCGTTGTCGGCGTCAGCGGCGCGCATCCCTGGTACGACGAGGCCTTCGCCGGCACCGTTGCCATGTGCCTGCGCGCGTTGGCAAAAGCCGGCATGAACCGGGAGCGCTCAAAAGGCCGCTTCCTGACGCAAAAATGAGGCGGCGGCACGGCCGGTAACGTCGCGTATGCACGGCAGTGAGGCTGCCGCCGCGCCTTCGTATATGCCATGACCGGTTCCTTCATCTTGAAAGAGAAAGCAATGCAAGCATGAACATTTCTCCGTTCG
>JAQSWC010000298.1 GCA_029266815.1 Paucimonas sp. | reverse complement strand
GGACTTGAGAGTGGCCATGATGACCTCATTGCCATCGTCGTCCGCCAGATACACCTTCACGGCGCCGCTGCTGATGAAATAAACGCTATCAGTATCGTCGCCTTCGCTGATGATGACAGCATGGCGCGGAAAAGACCTCAACGTGGCAAGCGCCATCAGGTCTTCTGCATCCTGCGGGGTCATGTCGGGAACAACCAGGGGCGTTTTCACGAACCGTCCTTTTACTCGAATGGCAGGAAATGTATTGTCGCATTCCCGCCTTGCCCTGCCTATCCGGCGTTCGAGGCGTAGGGGTTCGGCATTCCCAGGCGGGTCATCAGCTCGGTTTCGAGACCCTCCATCTCCTGCGCCTCTTCATCGTCCTGGTGGTCGTAACCTTGCGCATGCAGCACGCCGTGGATGATCAGGTGGGCCGCATGCTGATCGAGCGGCTTGCCTTGCTCCGCCGCTTCCTTCATCAGGATGTCGGTGCAAAGCACGATGTCCGCTTGCGCAACATCGGTGTCGTCCTCTTCACCATAGGCGAAGGTCAGGACATTGGTGGCGTAATCCTTGCCACGGTACTCGCGATTGAGTGTGCGGCCTTCTTCTGCATCGACCAATCTGACAGTCAGTTCGGCCGACCCCAGCAGCGCGGCCTTTGCCCATTTTCTTATCAAAGGTCGCGTGAGCACGTCCCTCAGCCGGGGATCGGCGTACTGCACCGATAGCGACAGCTTATTTCCTGGCGCCGCCATTGGTTCGTGTGGGAGTAGATTTGTTGGTCGCTTCATAGGCATCGACGATGCGCGCAACGAGCGGATGCCGCACGACGTCGGCACTGGTGAACTGTGTAAATGCGATGCCGCGTACGTTTTTCAGGATCTGCATGGCATCGACCAGGCCGCTTTTCTGGCCTTTCTGCAGATCGACCTGGGTAATGTCGCCATTGACTACCGCTTTGCTACCGAAGCCGATGCGAGTCAGGAACATCTTCATCTGTTCCGGCGTGGTGTTTTGCGCCTCGTCGAGAATCACGAAGGCGTGGTTCAGGGTGCGCCCGCGCATATAGGCCAGCGGAGCGATCTCGATGGCCTGCTTCTCGAACATCTTTTGCGTGCGGTCGAAGCCGAGCAGGTCATACAGGGCATCGTACAGCGGGCGAAGGTAGGGATCGACCTTCTGTGCCAGATCGCCCGGCAGGAAGCCAAGGCGTTCGCCGGCTTCCACTGCGGGACGGGTCAGCACGATCCGCTGCACGGCATCGCGTTCGAGCGCATCGACAGCGCACGCCACCGCAAGGTACGTCTTGCCGGTGCCGGCCGGGCCGACGCCGAAGGTCACATCGTGTCCGAGTATGGACTTGATATATTGCGCCTGATGCGGAGTACGGCCTCGTAGGTCGGAGCGCTTGGTTTTCAGGACGGGGTTGTCGATTTCCTCGGCAGTTTCTTTTTCATCCGAAACATCAGGCTCGCTTCCGGCTCTCAATTCCACCAGCGCGAGCTGGACATCCTCGATGGAGATACTTTGCTCTGCAGCGTCATAAAACGTTCGCAGTATCTGCAGAGCGTCCTCGGCGTTGGCTCCATTGATCAGGAATTTTTCGCCACGCCGGAAAATCGTAACGTCCAGGGCTGCGGAAATCTGACGAAGGTTTTCATCCATTGGGCCGCATAGATGCGCAAGGCGCCGGTTATCCAGCGGTTCGGGAATGAATTGCAGGGAAGTGGAGGGAGTTTTCAAGGTCGGAAATAGGCAAGGTGCAAAATTCAATCTTCGCACCCTGCCAAAGCATTCTATTGTTTAACCACAATTTCACCGCGCAGCGAAAACGGATGACTCTGCGTGATCGTCACATCGATCATTTTGCCTATCAAGCGCGATGAATTCGGCCCGCCTTCGAAATTGACGACGCGGTTGTTGTCGGTGCGGCCGTACAGTTCGTTTGGATCCCGTTTCGACGGCCCTTCCACCAAGATGCGTTGCACTGTGCCAACCATGGCTTCGCTGTAACGCTTGGTGTTTGCCGTAATGACGGCCTGCAGGCGCGCTAGCCGTTGCTGTTTCACTTCAGGCGGCGTGTCGTCGGGCAGGTTCGCTGCCGGCGTGCCGGGGCGCGGACTAAAAATGAAGCTGTAGCTGTTGTCGTATCCCACATCGTCTATCAGCTTCATCATCGCCTCGAAGTCGGCATCGGTTTCGCCGGGGAAGCCGACAATAAAATCGGAAGACACGGCAATATCCGGCCGGACTTCCTTCAGCCGGCGGATCACTGATTTGTATTCCAGTGAGGTGTAGCCACGTTTCATTGCGGCCAGAATTCTGTCCGAGCCATGCTGGGCGGGCAGGTAGACATGATTCACCAGCTTCGGCACCCTGGCATAGGTATCGATCAGCCGCTGCGTGAATTCCTTCGGATGGCTGGTCACGTAGCGGATGCGTTCAATGCCTTCAAACTCGGCGATGTACTCGATCAGCAGCGCAAAATCGGCAATTTCTCCGTCCGCCATCGCTCCGCGGTAGGCATTGACGTTCTGCCCCAGCAGCGTGATTTCCTTGACGCCCTGTTCCGCCAGACCGGCCACTTCGGCCAGCACATCGTCGAAGCGGCGCGACACTTCCTCGCCGCGCGTGTAGGGCACCACGCAGTAGCTGCAGTATTTGCTGCAGCCTTCCATGATTGAAACGAAAGCCGTAGCGCCTTCAACCTTCGCCGGAGGAAGATGATCGAACTTCTCGATCTCGGGGAAGCTGATGTCGACCTGCGGCCGGCCACTTTCACGTCGCCGGTTCAGCAGGTCGGGCAGCCGGTGCAGTGTCTGTGGGCCGAACACCACGTCAACATACGGCGCGCGCTTGATGATGGCGTCGCCTTCCTGCGAGGCAACGCAGCCACCGACGCCGATCACGAGGCCGGGCTTGGTCTTCTTCAGCTCGCGAAAGCGGCCGAGATCGGAGAACACCTTTTCCTGCGCCTTTTCGCGCACGGAGCAGGTGTTCAGCAGGATGACGTCGGCTTCTTCGGGGGAGTCAGTCTTGACCACGCCTTCGGTCTCGCGCAGCAAGTCGGCCATCTTGTTCGAGTCATACTCGTTCATCTGGCAGCCGAAGGTCTTGATGAATACTTTCTTTTGCATGGCTATCGCGTTTCGCCGTCTGTCGATAGGGAGGAGGCCGGGCGTTTCGCTTCCTCGGGTGTTAGTATCCACACACGGTCGATTTCGCCGTTTGCGTTTTCGGTGTAGTTGATGACGTACATGCCGGCACCCAGAGAATTCGGCATTTCGATCAGGTTATTAGGGTTCCATATCTTTGCGCCCACGGAAAATACGCGTGGTTTGCCATCGACGATTATCTGCGGATACAAGGCAGGCTTCATCTTGGCGCGTTTTGTGCCAGCAGGAAAAGGGCGGTCAAACGCCAACGCGGAGCAGGCAATTGACACTAGCAATGCACAAGCCAATATTCGCAAAACGTTAATCATGGATGCTTTCCGACCCCTTTAAGGGAGGGCTTATTCACCGGGAACAAATAAGCAGAAAAGAAACACGGCCGCGAGTGCGGCCGTCCCTGGTTGTCCCGAGATAACCGGATCATTTCTTCCAGATCTTCTTGTACTGGCTTTGATAGCCATTCGAGGGCTCGAAAGTATTGCTCGGTCCGCCGTGGAAGGAGTTGTTCTGGTTGGTGACGAGGTAAGTCTGAGTCGTGTAGCCGCTGGGAGCCTGCTTGGCAACTGCGCGATTGACTTCGTCGATCAACTGGTGGGCGTGCATTTTCAGCGGTTCAGGCACCGTGCCGATCTGGAGCGCTCCGCTACGGATGCGCTGATAGGCGGCCGGCGGGCCGTCGCCGGCGCTGATGCCTTGCAACTTGTAAGTGGCGAGAATTGTTTGTGCAGCCGGGGTGGACATCATGTTGAAATGCAGATCGTCGGTTGCCAGCACATGGGTCCAGCGTGAGCCATGGCGTGTTACTAGGCCGGTGAGGATGTCCTTTATCTTGTCTGGCTTTGCCGCGAAAGGCATTTCTTCCACACCCAGCAAAGTACAGGTCTGGCACTGCTTGACCGTCTCGATCATGGTGTTAGCCTTGATTACCGAATAAGTGTCCGATGAATCGGTGAAGACCACCACGCCCGCTTTTCCCTTGGAATCAACCACGCTGAACAGGGCGGCGACCTGTCCTACTTCTCGAGGATCGGTGGCGACGTTGGTGAACAAGCCTGCCACCGCACCGGGAGTGGGACCGGCATGCCAGCCAATGACCGGAATCTTGGCCTTCGCAGCCTGTTGCAGTTCATTGCCCACTTCACGCGCATCGATCCCCGCGAGGATGATCGCATTCGGTTTGAGCGCAAGAGCACGGCTGAATGCTTCCGGCCGCTGTGCCGCCTTACCGAAAGTTTGGAAAGCAAGATACTGCCAGCCGATCGACTTGCTCAATTCCTTGAGCGATGCGTCGAGCCCTGAAATGCCGGGTAGGCGCATGTCAGAACCGATCATGACGACCACATTCTTTTTCGTGATGGCGGGGCCGCTGGTCGGACCATCCCACTGGCTCTTGTAGCCCAGTGCCTTGGCGACGCGGGCATTCGCGCGCGCCTGGAACTGCGCCGGATTTTCCTGTGCAAGCAACGGAGTGGCAGCCAGCATAGCCAGCGACATAAAGATCAGACGATTCAGAAATGTCGATTTCATTGTTTTTTGCGAACATCACCTAGTTGGTTGGCCGGAGAGTATGTACCCCGAACCCGTAGACATCCTTTGAAAGGGTGTCGCCTAAACTATGCGCTTCTGCATAGCATTGTTCTTTCTGATGCAAATGCATGAGCGCAACGGTCGAAACCGGTCACGTTACGATAGCAGATAACAATGCCGCAAGGGAAGTAAAGCGTGGCGCCCGACCCAACAGCGGGGACAGAAAAACGACTGAAGAGAACGTGGGTCCTGCTGACGCTTGTCAAACAGGTAAGGGATAGATCAAAGCTGCTTGGTGCAGCTTTGACCTAGATGGATATTCCCGATCAGGAATGATTGGATTGAAGGATCCAGAAACGCGCGATGTCGGCTGTGCCGTCTTTGCCTTGAACGCTGCGCAGCGTTTGCACTGCTTGTTGCTTGCGGCCAGCTAGCAGCATGCCTTCGCCTGCCCGCAGCTTGGTATCGTCGGCACGCTTGAAGCCGCCTTTTTTCAGGCCCTGGTTGATCAGGTCGAGCCCCTTGTCATTTTGCCCCATCGTCACAAGGGCATAACCTAGGTTGACGAGCGCTGTGCCGTCTGCGTTCGCCTGCGCATCCTTCTCGGTTTGTGCCAGATCCCTTTGCTGTTCAGCCAGCTTGGTATTGGCCAGCTTGCGAAGCGCCTGGTGGCGTTCACCGCTGGGGCCGGTACCAAGAGCGCCGTTCTTGAAGCCCTGGTCAATGACTTTGATTGCCTCGGCAGGTACGCCGGCTTGTATAGCCAGCTGCGAGAGTTCAAGATAGTCTGTAGTGCTTTGGATTTGTCCGAGCGCGAATCTCAGGCGAAGCACGTCCAGCGACAGTCGGTCCGAGAAGCCCGGTTTGCCCTGAACCCGGTTCAGCAAATCAACCCAATAGTCCTTCTTGGGGTAATAGGTGACCAGTTTTTCCATGGCATACACATAAGTATTCTTGTCGCCGGTTTTGGAAGCGCTGTTTGCAAGCATTTGCAATTGTTCTTCGCTCGGTCTGCGTCCTGTCTTTTCGGCAGATTGCACGGCAGCTTTCGTTTCGCTCGCCACTTTCGCGTAATCGCCGCTCAGGAACTGGGTCTGAGTTACCAAAGTACGAATCTGTGGGTCGTCTCCACCTTCTTTCAGATAGCGCGAGAACCATTCGCCAGCCTTTTTATAGTCACGTGCGTTGTAATAGGCTGTTCCGACCGCCTGAATCATCTTGAGCTGTTCGCTGCCGGACGCTTTGCCGGATTGAACAATGGATTCATACGCGCGCGCTGCTGTCATGTTGTCGCCAGCCTGTTGAGCCGCAAAGCCGCGCAAGCGCTCAATCGTATTGACTTCATTGGCTGTTTTGCCGCCAATAGAATCGGTCTCGCGAATCTTGTTCAGCGCTTCCTTGTATTTTTTGCTCTTGATGAGAGCCTGTGCCTCTTGCAGCGGCTTGCCGACTTCCGGACGGAGCGCTTGCGCATGGGCGACCGATGTCAGGCCGATGACAGTAGGAATAGTGGTCAGACCAATCGCTGCCATGAGCAGACCGATATGCGCCAATCGAAGCTGGGACATGGATCAACCTTTCAGTGAAAAGAATGGAAAAACGGCAGGGTAGGTACCTCGATCGGCGTCATTTAATGAACTGTTCATTGCCGACGAGGCCGATTTTCAAGACGCCGAGTTTCTGGGCGGAGGCCAGGACAGCAGCCACGGCCTTGTACTCGACGAGCTTGTTGGGCCGCAGGTGCACTTCCGGCTGTGCCGCCAGGGGCAAAGCGCCCACATTGCGCAGCTTGGCTTCCCAGGCGCCCCGGTCGGGAATGACTTCCCCGTTCCAGATCACCGCCCCGTCAAAGTCCACATCGATCGTGATCACTTCCGGCTTTTCCACATCCTCCATCGGAGGCGCGCCCACCGGCATGTTCAAATTCACCGCATGATTTTGGATCGGGATGGTGATGATCAGCATGATCAACAGCACCAGCATCACGTCAATCAACGGGGTGGCGTTCATTTCCACCATCACTTCCGGGTCGGCAGATCCCCCACCCGAGCCTACATTCATCCCCATCGTCTACTCCTTGTGTATCAGGATGGTCAGACGGCACTGCCGCCCGACCTTTATTACCCTTGCTGCTCTTGGGTTTAGCCGCCTCGCGCCGGCGGCTCGGTGACGAATCCGATCTTGGCAATGCCCGCACGCTGGGCTGTCACGATGACTTTGCCGACGAATTCATACCTTGCTGCCTGGTCGCCGCGGATATGCACTTCCGGTTGCGGATCCATGATGGCCACTTCCTTCAAGCGCTCCAGGAGGTTGTCCATGTCAGGTATGGCTTGCTGGTTCCAGAACACGTCGCCGTCCTTGGTGACCGCCAGATTGATGTTGTCCGGCTTGGTCTTGTACGGCTGGTTGGTTTCATGGGGCAGCTTGACCGGTACCGTGTGGGTGACCACGGGAATCGTGATCAGGAAGATGATCAACAGCACCAGCATCACGTCCACCAGCGGCGTGGTGTTGATGGCGCTGTTGAGTTCCTCTTCGCCGTCTCCGTCAGGAGATCCTACGGCCATTGCCATGATTTAGCCTACCTTTTTCACATTGCCTGCACGGTTGGCTTCGCTGGTGCCCATGGCGCCAGACAAGAGTACCGAGTGCAGATCAGCCGAGAAGGCACGCACTTCTTCCATCGCAGCCTTGTTGCGGCGAACCAGCCAGTTGTAACCCAGCACTGCAGGAACCGCTACGCCCAGACCGATTGCGGTCATGATCAGCGCTTCACCCACGGGGCCTGCCACCTTGTCGATCGATGCCTGGCCGGCGATACCGATCGCGGTCAGCGCATGGTAAATACCCCACACCGTACCGAACAGACCGACGAACGGTGCTGTCGAACCCACCGTTGCCAGGAACGCCAGGCCTTCTTGCAGGCGGCTCTGGATCTTTTCTACGGCGCGCTGGATCGACATCGAGACCCACGTGTTCAGGTCGATCTGCTCCAGGAGAGCGCCTTCATGGTGCTCGGTGGAGCTGCTGGCAGTTTCAGCAATGAAGCGGAACGGGCTGCCGGCTTTCAGGGTACCGATACCGGCTTGGACGGAACCGGACTTCCAGAACTTGTTTCTGGCATCTTTAGCCTGGTTCATCAAACGGGTTTGGTCGATCAGCTTGGTGATCATGATGTACCACGAACCCATGGACATGATGACGAGGATGATCAGGGTGCCTTTGGAGACGAAGTCGCCTTGCTTCCACAACGCTTCCAGGCCATAGGGGTTTTCTACGGTTTCCTTGGTGGTGACGGGAGCGGCGGTCGAGGCATTGGCGTCGACTGCAGCAGCGTCGGCTGCAGCCGCATCAACCGGAGCGGCGACGTCTGCCGGTGCAGCAGCGTCCGCCGGGGCGGCTGCCGGTGCAGCTTGCTCCTGGGCAAAGACTGCCGGGGTGAACGTGGCCGCTGCCGCCGTAACGGACAACAGAACAGCGGCAAATAAAGCGGAGATACGAGTTTTCATGGCGTGCTTCCTTTATTTATAAAAATAACTAGACAAGTACAAGGTCACCCTTGCGGCTTAATCCAGTTTCCAAACATAAGTAACCTTGGTCCAGGATTCCTGCGGCACGCCATCAATCGTGCCGGGCGTGAACTTGCAGCGTCCCAGGCCCACTTTGGCGGCATTATCCAGATCCTTCGAGCCGCTGGACTTTTCGATGCGGGAGTCGGCCACGCGGCCGTCGGTGCCGATCAGGAAGGCCACAATGGTGGTGCCTTCGAGTTCGTCACGCAACGCGCGCGCCGGGTATTCGGGCTTGCACGCGTTGGCGTTGGCAATGGCGGCGGTGCGCACACCGGTCTGATCGGTGTTGCGCCGTACCGGCGGCGTGAACGGTGCAGCAGGAGCCACGGCGGTGGTTTGCGCAATGGTCGGTGCCTGCTGGGTTTGCACGGCGACTTCGGGGGGCGGAATGAACGGCGGCGGCGGCGCTACCATCTTGGGCGGCGGCGGCGGGGGCGGCAGGTTCTCCGGCGGCGGCCGCACTTCTTCCTTGATGATCTTGGTCTCGATCGGTCCCTTGACCACTTCGACGACCTTACGTGCCAATCCGTTGAACAATGCGTACACGATCAACACGTGCAACAAAATCACAAACGCCAATCCCCCAAACTTCTTGCTGGGATTGCGTCCTTGCTGCGAAAAATCCATGCTGCTTCCTCCGATGCCCGACTTGCAATTATGGTGAATAGCCGGTTTCCACTGATGTTTCCAGATACAAAAATATCGTTTCAATCAGTATGCGCCTACGTTGAAATTCGATATTTGCGATATGTTTTTAACAGAGCAGCCCCTTGTTAGCCTATCGGGTTCGACGCTGCTATAAAAACAAAAATCATGCCCTACCTTGTCAAGATTTTAATCATGACAAGTTTACCTTATCTCGTCTACATTGATCTAAATCGCCGTCGATGGAAATGGTCGTTATTTCTTGGCGGCGTTAACAAGCAACAGCGTTCGCGCAAAATTCGAAATTAAGCCGGACCTGCCAGACACGCCAGCCATCGTCTTTATAGCTTCGATAGAAGCACCTAGGTCTAATTGAAGACTGGACCCGCCGGAGGATGGCCGCACCGTTCCCAATCTATTCGAAAAAGCCATCTCTAAAGAAATTAATGCCAACAAAGACGGGTTTATATCCAAACGCGGCTTCAACAAATCAATTGCAGTCTTTACTTCAACTC
>JAQSWC010000297.1 GCA_029266815.1 Paucimonas sp. | reverse complement strand
AGGGCCACTTTCCCAGCAGCCTGGTGCCGCAGGCGCTACGCAACATTATTCAGCGAAAAGGCGTGGAGGAAGCGCTGTACGAGGAAAGGGAGCGTGCCAGGGTCACGCTGGAATCCATCGGCGACGGCATTCTCAGCACCGACGTCCGCGGCAAGGTCACCTTCCTGAACACGCAGGCCCAACGATTCACCGGCTGGACGCAGGATGAAGCATGCGGTCGTCCGGTAGCCGAGGTGTTTCATCTTATCGACAGCATGAACCGCCAACCGGCCAGAAACCCGATCGAACAAGTCATCGAGCGTAAAAAGCCGATGGGGCTGGACCTGAACACCATCCTGGTGCGGCGTGACGGCTATGAATTTCCGATCGAGGATTCGGTGGCACCGATTCTGGACAGAACGGGCGAAGTCACCGGCGCGGTGATCATCTTTCGCGATGTGACGCAGATGCGGGCGATGGCCGAGAAAATGTCGCACCTGGCACAGCACGATTATCTCACCGGCTTGCCCAACAGAATGCTTCTGAACGACCGGCTGTCGCAGGCTATTGCCTATGCAAAGCGGCACGGTACGCAGATCGCCGTGCTGTTCCTGGATCTGGATAAATTCAAACACATCAATGATTCGCTCGGGCACCTGGCCGGCGACAAGCTGCTGGATTCGGTTGCGGGTCGGCTCGTCGGGCAGGTGCGTCAATCGGATACCGTGAGCCGGCAAGGCGGCGACGAGTTTGTGGTTCTGCTTCAGGAAGATATCTATGCCGAGAACGCTGCCATCACTGCGGAAAAGATCGTGCAGTCGCTGGCCCATCCCCACTACATTGACGAGCATGAGCTGCATATCACGACCAGTATCGGCATCAGCCTGTTCCCGGGCGACGGGGACGACGCGGACACGCTGATCAAGAATGCCGACACGGCGATGTATCACGCCAAGAAAAAAGGGCGAAACAACTACCAGTTCTTCAAGGACGACATGAATGTACGTGCGGTCCAGCGTCAATCTGTGGAAGCCGATCTGAGGCGCGCCATCGACCGCAACGAGTTCGTCCTGCATTACCAGCCGAAGGTGAGCCTGCCCTCCGGCGAGGTCACCGGGGCTGAAGCGCTGATCCGGTGGATTCATCCTGCCAAGGGAATGGTCTGGCCGGAATCGTTCATCGATATTGCCGAGGATTGCGGCCTGATCATTCCGATCGGACGCATGATGCTGCGCCAGGCCTGCGTGCAGGCCATGGCGTGGAGAAAGCAGGGAATGCCGCCGATCACGGTTGCGGTGAACATCTCGGCCCTCGAGTTCCGGCATCAGCATTTCTTTGAATGCCTGCGCGAGATACTTCACGAAACGGGCATGAACCCCCAATGGCTTCAGTTCGAGCTGACCGAAAGCGTGTTGATGCGCAATGTGGATTCGAGCACTTCCCTGCTGCAGGCATTGAAAGAGATAGGGGTACAGCTTGCCGTCGATGATTTCGGCACCGGTTATTCAAGCCTGAGCTATCTCCGGCAGTTTCCGATCGATTCTTTGAAAATCGACCAGTCCTTTGTCAGGGAGATTTCAAGCAACACCAGCAACGGGGTCATTGTGAGTGCGGTCATTGGCATGGGCGCCAGCCTCAACCAGAACGTCATCGCGGAAGGCATTGAAACCCAGGAACAGTTGGCCTTTCTGAACGCGCACCAGTGCAACGAAGGCCAGGGCTATCTGTTCGGATGGCCGATGCCGGCGGAAGATTTTGCAAAAATCCTTGTCACGCAGGAACAGAACAGACCGGACAAGAGCCTCGTCAATTGATTGGCGCCGGTTTACGGTTTCTTTCCGGTTACGCGCGCAATCCTTTCTTCAATGTTTCGTCAACTTAAGCTCTGCAGCAGAAATCTCGGTCGTTAAAGTTTCGAAGTCGCATCCAAGCCCTGCCAACGCAAAATCGGGTTGCTCCATCCCCTTTACTATGAATATGAAGTAAGCGGTGCATTGATTCCTTTCGTCAAGACAGGCGAACATGGACGGGGCGCATTCGCAGAACCATCGGGGACGCATGGACGAGATCGCCGCAAGGGATGTGTTGTTGGTGAAGACGATTGAGACAGTGGATCAATCGCGCGAACTCCTGAGCGACGACGACAGGAAATATGCGAACCGCAGCGCCAGGGAACTCGCCCAGTGGGACACCGCAGATTCACGGAACATGCCGGCGTCGGCATTGTTTCTGCGGCATCGTGCCCAACTGCTGTTGCGCAAGCTGGGCGAGCGCCAGCCCGCGTTCGCATCCTTCGCCAGGCGCCGCAGCGTTCTGCCGTGGATGTCACTGGTGCTTCCTGCGCTGGCCTTTCTCCTCGGAGCGGGAGTCGACCGCATCGGCAACCCGCATCGTGTCGATCTGCTCTCAGCCCCGCTGATTCTGATCGTCGCCTGGAATGTGGCGATGTATGCCGGCATGCTGGTCGTGCTATGCCTGCCGCGCGCGAGGTCGGCCCTTCAGGCGAGGCTCATCAATTTCTTCGGCGGTTCTTATGCGCGCATTCCGCGCAAAACCCCGGCGCCCTTGGCACATGCGGTGCTCGCCTTTGCGGCGGAATGGGCGCAACGGAGTGCGCGGCTGAGTGCCGCAAGGCTGCACCGCGCGTTGCATCTGGCCGCCGCGTTTTTTGCAATAGGAGCGATCGCATCGCTGTACCTGCGCGGCATGCTGTCGCAATACGCAGCCGGGTGGGAAAGCACGTTCCTGGATGCGGGCCAGGTACACGCCTTCCTGTCTGTGCTATTCACACCGGCTCTGGCGGTCTTTCCCTTGCAGGGATTCTCGGTGCAGGACATCGAGTTGCTAAGGTTTGGGGCGCCCGTGTCATCCGCCGCAGGCGCACGCTGGGTGCATCTGTATGCTGCCACGCTGTTTCTGCTGGTGGTGCTTCCGCGCATTGTCCTGGCCGCCATCGCGCATTGGCAGGTGCGCCGGCGCCGCAGGAATTTTCCTCTCGATCTGCAGCAACCGTATTTCCAGCGGCTTGTCGCCGGGTCGGGAGGCGCGCCGGGCAGGTTGCGCGTGTTGCCATACAGTTTCACGGTGGATGAGGCGCGCGACCGGGGTCTGGCCGCCATCGCCGCGGCCCTGCTCGGCGATCAGGCGCGGGTGTCGCTGCGGCCCGCCGTGGCTTACGGCGAAGATTTGCGCGATACGCTGGATGAAGATCCGTCGCAGGGCGGACAAGCCGGCATGACGGCCGCGCTTTTCAATCTCGTCGCCACCCCGGAGCCCGAAAACCATGGGGCGTTTCTCAAGCAGATCGGCCGGGCCTGCAAAGGCAAGGTGACGGCCCTGTTGGATGTGTCGGGTTTCGTGGAGCGTGTCGGCACGCAGGCAGGCGGCCAGGCGCGCGTGGATGAACGCATCGCACTGTGGAAAGAGTTTTGCCGCTTTCACGGAGTCGACGCGGTTCCGGTCAACTTGCTCGATCCACAGAGCCGCATGCCTGGCCCAGCAGGAGAGTGGCTGTGATCGGACCCGACCTCACTGCGGCGCCGGCGCATATCCAGTTCG
>JAQSWC010000296.1 GCA_029266815.1 Paucimonas sp. | reverse complement strand
TCGGAAGCGCTGGCTCAAAACCTGCGTGTGGCGGCGCGCCGCATGCTGCTGTCCGAGCCTGGCGCAAGACTTGCCTGCATTACCGTGCAGCGGACCGCCCGCATCGGCATCGACACGCTGGTGGATAAGGAAGGCCGTAATCTGCATGCGAAGTATCTCGCCGGTCTCAGGCACTGGGCGCGTGCACTGGAGCTTCCTGCCGAGCGCATCACTTATCACGTGCTGGAAGCGCCCGACCCGGCCTCGGCCATCATCGAGTATGCGCATGCCAACGATGTAGACCATATCGTGATCGGCTCGCGCGGCAGCTCCGTGCTGCGCCGCTATCTGGGAAGTGTGTCATCGCAGGTCGTCGCTCAGGCGGAATGCAGCGTGACAGTCGTCAAGTCGCCGCGCGATGCCCGTGAGGAAAATCGCATTTCCTCATGAACACCTGTCTTCTATCCCCGCCTCTTCAGGCTGGTTGACTTCTCTCAAACAACACTTGTTTTTGCTCCAGGCATGGAATTTCTCGCCTAGAAAACCACTCGATTGGATGTGCCTCTTGCTGATGAATTCGGCGAAAGGCAGTAGTTTTTTTCTTTATGGTTTGACGCAACAATATTCAGACTCACAGACAAAGCGAGGAAAACATGTCCATCATAGGAACCATACTTATCGGCCTGATCGTCGGCCTGGTCGCCAAACTGCTCATGCCCGGCAGGGATCCGGGTGGCTTCATCATCACCGCCATCATTGGTATCGTAGGCTCCGTACTGGCCACTTATCTCGGTCAGGCGCTCGGCTGGTACCGTGCCGACGAGTCCGCGGGCTTCATCGGCGGTGTAATTGGTGCCGTCATTCTGTTGGCGCTGTACCGCATGGTGGTACGCCGCACGTAAGTGCGTAACGGCCGCGCAAGCAGCTCACGCAGAAAAATCGGGCGCTTCCTGAAAGGGAATGCGCCCGATTTTTCTGTGGCATTGCTGGATTTTTAGACGCAGCGAGAGTCGTTAGCTGCGGCATCGAATTCTTTCCTCAATTCTTCCCATTTCTTTCGCGCTTCGCGCACATTGCGCTCTTTCACATGGCCGAAGCCGCGGATCTGCTCCGGAACGGAGGCAATCGCCACCGCTAGCGGCAGCGTTGTCCCGGAGAGGTGCGGAAGCAGGTCCAGAATCAGGTTTTGATATTCGGCGATCAGGGCCCTTTCCATCTTGCGCTCCTCGCTGAGCCCGAAAGGATCGAAAGCGGTGCCGCGCAGGAATTTCATTTTGGCGAGGACATGGAACGCACCCATCATCCAGGCACCATAGGTGCGCTTGAGCGGCCTGCCTTGCGCATCGTGACGCGCCATAACCGGAGGTGCAAGATGGAATTTCAACCTCGTCCTCCCTTCGAAGATCTGGGCAATCTTTTCCTTGAACTCGCCGCTTGAATAGAGCCGCGCGACTTCATACTCATCCTTGTAAGCCATCAGCTTGAACAGGTTGCGCGCCACCGCTTCGGCAAGGCGAGAGGAGTGCATTGTTTCAGGCAGCGCCGATTCAATGGCGGTCACCTCGGCAACGAAGACGCCGTATTGGTCGGCATAATCTTCATCCTGGTAATCCTCTAGGAAAGCCATGCGGCGCTTGATCACTTCATTCAGCGGCGGCGAACGCTTCAACTGGATTACCTGCGATCCGGGCTCGGCAACGCCTGCGGCTTTTCGTACAGCGGCCATATCATGGGCCGCCAGCCGGCCCCAGGCAAAGGCCTGCTTGTTGAACGGAACGGAAACGCCGTTCTGCTCGATCGCCGCCAGGATAGCCGCCTCGGACAGCGGCACCCAGCCTTTCTGCCATGCGTAGCCGAGCATGAACATGTTGGTCGCAATGTCATCGCCCATCAGGGCGACAGCCAGGCGGCCTGCATCGATGAAATCCGCCCGCTCGTTGCCGCACGCGGCATGAATGTCCGCTTCAGCCGAGGCTTCCGGAAACTGCCAGTCCGGATTCTTGATGAAGGCCGCCGTCGGCGAGGCGGCAGAGTTGACCGCGGCGTGGGTTCGTCCTTCGCCCATGCGCGTCAGTGCTTCGCGGCTGGCGGCCACGATTGCATCGCAGCCGATCACCAGATCGGCCGCGCCGGTGCTGATGCGGGTGGAAAAAATTTCATCCGCGTGGTCGCACAGCCGTACATGCGACATCACCGGCCCGCCCTTTTGCGCCAGGCCGCTCATGTCGAGCACCGAGCAGCCCTTGCCTTCTATGTGCGCAGCGAACGCCAATATCTGGCCGATGGTAACCACCCCGGTGCCGCCAATGCCTGCGACGAGGATGTTGTATGGATGGGCGGTAAGCGGCATGGCGGGCGTCGGCAGTGCCGCGGCGTTTCCGGGCTGCGGTGCAGGTTTCACGGGCTTTTTCAACTGACCGCCTTCGACTGTCACGAAGCTCGGACAAAAGCCGGTGGTGCAAGAGTAATCCTTATTGCATGATGACTGGTTGATCCGGCGCTTGCGGCCGAATTCGGTTTCCACCGGTTCCACCGACAGGCAGTTCGATTGCACGCTGCAGTCGCCGCAACCTTCGCACACCGCTTCATTGATTACGACACGCTTGGGCGGGTCCGGATACTCGTGGCGTTTGCGGCGGCGGCGTTTCTCGGACGCGCAGGTCTGGTCATAGATCATCGCCGACACGCCCTCGACCTCGCGCAGTTCGCGCTGCACGGCATCCAGCTCGCTGCGATGACGGATGGTGACGCCCGGCGCCCACTCGGTGCGTGGCGGATATTTGTCAGGTTCGTCAGTCACCACGATGATGGGCTTGACGCCTTCAGCAGCGATCTGCCTGGTGATCATCGCCGGATCGAGCGGGCCGTCGACTGCCTGCCCACCGGTCATCGCCACGGCATCGTTGTAGAGAATCTTGTAAGTGATGTTCACCTTCGCTGCGACGGCGGCACGGATCGCCAGCAGGCCGGAATGGAAATAGGTTCCGTCGCCCAGATTGGCGAATACATGCTTTTCATTGGTGAACGGCGCATGGCCGACCCAATTCACGCCCTCGCCGCCCATGTGCGTGAAGGTGGACGTCTCGCGATCCATCCACAGCACCATGTAATGGCAGCCAATGCCGGCCAGCGCGCGGCTGCCCTCAGGCACTTTGGTGGAGGTATTGTGCGGGCAGCCGGAACAGAAGTGCGGTACGCGGTCCTTGTTGGGATCGGGCTTGACGCTGCGCGTATTCAGCACGGCTTCCTTCGCTTCCAGATAGGCAATGCGTTCCTTCACGCGCTGCTCGACCGGATGGCCTTCGAAGTAGCGCGATATGCGGGTAGCAATCGCGCGCGCGATCTGCGCCGGCGAAAGCTCATAGTTTGCCGGCAATAGCCAGTGGCCGTGGCCTTCGCGGTGAGGGTTGCTCCACTCGCCGGTATCGTCGAACTTGCCGACCACACGCGGCCGCACGTCGTCACGCCAGTTGTACAGCTCTTCCTTCAATTGGTATTCGAGAATCTGCCGCTTCTCTTCAACCACGATGATTTCTTCCAGGCCTTGCGCAAAGGCACGCACACCTTCGGCTTCGAGCG
>JAQSWC010000295.1 GCA_029266815.1 Paucimonas sp. | reverse complement strand
CGAGGCACGGTTTCGAGGTTGTGGTTCATCACGTCCGGTGGCGCAGCCTTCAGGATTTCCAGTGCGCGGTCCATGCGGCCGCGGAAATCCGGCGTGAGGATTTCAATGCGCGTGGCAGGCGAGAGTTCGCGTACGCGGCGTATGCATTCGGTGAAATGGCCGGCGCCGCCGTCGCGCAGATCGTCGCGGTCCACCGAGGTGATGACCACATAGTTCAGCTTCAGCGCGGCAATGGTTTTCGCCAGGTTCTCGGGTTCGTTCACATCCAGCGGATCGGGACGGCCGTGGCCGACGTCGCAGAAGGGGCAGCGGCGCGTGCACTTGTCGCCCATGATCATGAACGTGGCAGTGCCCTTGCCGAAGCATTCGCCGATGTTCGGGCAGCTGGCCTCTTCGCACACCGTCACCAGCTTGTTGGCGCGCAGGATGTCCTTGATTTCGTAGAAGCGCGTGGAAGGCGATGCGGCCTTCACGCGTATCCAGTCCGGCTTGGCGAGCTTCTCGGCAGGAATGATCTTGATCGGAATGCGCGACGTCTTGCCGGCACCCTTCTGCTTTTCGCTCGGGTTGTAAGTGGGGGCGGCGGTATCGTCGTTTTTCACAGTCATGATGCCAGGTTCAGTCGTTCAATCAGCTTGCGCGCGAGCGCATTCTGCACATCGGCCAGCGGCGCATCCACGCCGAGGGTTTTCATGTCCACCGTTTCCAGGCCTTCGTATCCGCAGGGGTTGATCCAGGAAAAGGGCGTCAGGTCCATGGCGACGTTCAGCGATACGCCGTGGTAAGTACAGCCGCTGCCACGCACCTTGAGCCCGAGGGCGGCGATCTTGGCGCCCTGATGGGTGCCGGAAGCCACGTAAATGCCGGGCGCGCCGGGCTTGCGTTCGCCTGCGAGATTATACGCCGCCAGGGTATCGATCACTGCCTGTTCAATGTTGCGTACGAATTCCTTCGCCAGCACGCGCGACTGTGGTCCGCCGCGCCGCAGATCCATCAGCAAGTAGATCACCACCTGGCCGGGGCCGTGAAAAGTCACTTCGCCGCCGCGGTCGGTCTGGACCACCGGTATGCCATGCGCGTCTTTCACATGGCTCGTGTCCGCGCCGAGTCCAAGGGTGAAGACCGGCGGGTGCTCCACGATCCACAGCTCGTCCGGCGTATCGGAACGGCGTGCGTCCGTGAAGGAGCGCATTGCAGCAAAACTCTGCTCATAGTCTTCCACGCCGCGGTGGCGAACGGCAGGAGCGGGCGTGACGAAGACGTGGTCGTTCATGCTGGCCTTGTTACAGCACGACCTTGACCATCGGGTGTGAGGAGAGTGCGCGGTATAGGTTGTCGAGCTGTTCCCGGCTCACTGCACGCACCGTGACGGTGAGCGACAGGTACTTGCCTTGCGACGACGGGCGCATTTCGACTTTGCCTGCATGGAATGTCGGATCATGCAGCATCACGACTTCGATGATGGTCTGGGCAAAATTGTCCTGCATGACGCCCATGACCTTGATAGGGAAATCACTCGGATATTCGATCAATGAATCTGATGGATCAGGCATGGCTGTTTCGCAGTGCATTTAACGGAAGTGACAGAACGACATTGTGAAGCAAGCGGCGATGGAAATAAACCGGCAAAAATCCGCCACTGCAAACATGGAGAGGCTGATTTGCTAATTCATGTTCGTCGCCATCTCGTGCCAAGCTTGTCAATATGACAGCGTTGCCGATTACTTAACCTGCTTGATCCCTCACAAGCTTCATGCCGTCGATCAAGATAAAGGCGGCGCGCTGACTACACTGGCAGTGCGGCGGGCTCGGGACACAGATTCAACAGAGCCGGAATCATCTCTTGCAGCTCGTATTGATAAAACCGCACGACCCATAATAAACGAGGAGACTGTATGTTGAAACTGCCCGTGAAACGCTTATGCGCCGCCTTCAGCCTTGCCGCTGCAAGCTTTGCAGCCCACGCCACTCCAATTACCGTCTATGGAGCATGGCTATGCAGTAACGATGCCTGTGGCTGGAGCGCGGTGCGCGACATGACGGATTTCGATGCGAAGAACCGTTGGCTGGTCGATCGT
This sequence comes from Paucimonas sp., assembly GCA_029266815.1. Taxonomy (GTDB): domain Bacteria; phylum Pseudomonadota; class Gammaproteobacteria; order Burkholderiales; family Burkholderiaceae_D; genus JAQSWC01. The sequence continues at coordinate 4,060 of JAQSWC010000295.1, read as the reverse complement.
GGCGATGGACGTCCTTCGGTCAATGTCGTGGTGCTCAGCTTTGTCAATCCGCTCAAGTTGCTCAACAAGACCAATGACGCCGGCACGGTGAACGGTGTGCCCAAGGGAATGACACAGGCGGTCGTCAACTACTTCAAGAGCAAGAACGTGCGCGTCCAGTTGTCGATGGGTGGCATCACTTATACCGATGCCTGGAATACCGCGCTGGCGACTAACCCCACTCAGTTGGGATTGAATGCGGTCGAAGTCGCGCAAGCCCTGGGTGTCGGTTTCGAAATCGATTACGAGGAAAACACCAACCCTAACCTCACCGGCCTGCAGGCATTCGTCGATGCCTATCGTTCGCGCCTGCCATATGATCCCACGGGCAACAATCATGCTGCGCGCCTGACGATTGACCTAGCGCCGGGCGACCGCTGGTTGACTGCGATTACGCGCAAGGCCACGATCGACTGGCTGGGGCCGAACCCGGTGCTGGACTATGCGAACGCAATGGTGCCAGACAGTGGCGCCGAACGGCGCAGGCAATACGCCCGGCATGCTGGGCTATATGTTCTGGGCAGCAGAATGCCCCTCCACGCGCAACATCTGCACCACGCCGCCCAACAGTTGCGAGAAAGGCGTGGGCGTCGGCGCGACAACCTTCAACATTCCTATCCCAATGCCGCCGGTGACACGCTATTAAACTAAGCAGGGCGAGCAAACGCCCGCCCGCAAACTGCGAGTTTCGCCGACTGTTCGAAGCGGTATCATCTTCGACGTTACGTCTGCGGTGCGGAGATTGTGATGGCTGCTGGCCGTACTTTCTTCCGCCGCAGGCTGGTTTGTCGTCCTGCCGCTGGATTCTAATTTGCGAATCAGGGTTGTCGTAGGCGTTCACACGCTTGCAGGAAAAGGCCTGGGGCTTCGCTATATGTCGGCACCGTTTTGCGATGATGCTTCCATTGGACACTCATGCGCCGGCAGCCCCGAATTGCAGTTTTATCCTAAGGCTAATCGGCGTCATTGAATAGGGCGTTGCCCCTTGATCTCGTTGCATTGTGTCCGACGAAGGTTGCGTTAGGGCAGTGCCCATGCAGCGGAACTCGTGGATTTCGCTTTCATGAAGTCAAGCATTGCGGTGCGGTTAATGGAATCGCTCAGCTTGTAAACGTAACCTTTGCTATAACGGTAGCCTTCGCTTGCGACACCATCCGCATCAAGCGCGATGGCGAGGTTGAACTGGTTGTTTTTTGTTGTCGCATAGCTGCTCTTGGAAAGTACGATGACCTTTCTTCCGTTTACCGTGGTCACACCTTCATTGAGCAGTTCCAGCGGTTCTCCCACAATCGTGCTCGTGCAGAAGCCGCTTAATTTGTAAACTGCTGCACCCCGGCCAAACGGGTTGAAGACGATCCCGTAGGAAACGCTTAACGAACGCTGCATGCAAAACGGAGCCGTAGTGATTGCATGAGCGGCGCGGAAGGAAGCCAGCAGCGGATAGGATTTTGCGTCATCCGATCCTTTCCAGAAGCCAGTGGACTTGTATAGTTCGTATACCGCACCCTCTGTTTGTTCCAACTCGACTTTGAATGCCTTGGCATCCGCGGAATACACGTTGCTCGTTCCGGCTAGGGAACTTCCGCTCAAGGAGCTTTCAGCGACGTTCAACTTGAGTTTAAGTCCCCCGGTATAGCTGAAATACGTTGCGTCATTGACGATAGAACGGGACGCCAGTTCCAGATCAAGCGGAGAATCGCTCCAGCCGTTTCCGTAATTCATGATATCTCCCCCCGCTAGCCGGGCGTTCGATGCACTCAGCGGAAGCCAGCTCTGCTTGACCGGCTCAAAAGCCCAGCTGTCGCTGACAACACGGTTCGACGAACTGTCATAGCGCACGCGATTGAACCCTGGGCATCTCACTTGGCCATTCGTCGGGCAATCCACCGTGTCCCACACACTGATGATCGTGAAATTGAAGGCAGAATACGCTTCGGTAAGAAAATTCGCTGCCGCCGTTGCCGATGGGGTTATCAGGCTTACCGGTGAAGTCGTTCCTGGCAGCGATGGAAGCGCGGCTGTATCTTCCAGCTCGAAGACTGGCTCCGGCAAAGGGGTAGTTGTCGTTGGAATGCTCGTGAGAGGGGCTTGCGCTACCAGCGTGTCGAGCGTGGTATTGATCGTTGCTTGAAACACGTTCACGTCAGTGTCGCCGGTCACCGATGACAGCATCGTGCGCACGCTGGCAGCGGCTGCGCTGCCCTTGTAAGCATTGATCTGGTCACTTGTCATGATGGAAGCGGTGAACTGCGAACCGAGGGAAATCTTTTTGTTGACCAGCGCGGCGTCCAGCAGGCCTTGAGGAGTGGTATTTACGAGGGCTCCGGCCATGATCGACAACGCAGCGTTGCCTTTGGTGAGCGTTCCACTGTTGATGGCGTTGACCCAAAAATTCAGGCCGGCAGTCTGCGGCGGGCGGCTGAGGACGTTATTGAAAACGGCAGTGACAAAGGCTGTGGTGTCGCCCGCATACAGCTTTTGCGACTCCGCGCTGGTACCGAAGCTGTCGATCAGGTTCTTCACCGCTGCGTTCGTCGTGTAGGCAGCGATCAGATCCGGCAGGTTCGTCGGGGCGCTGGCCGCGCTGAGAGATGCGGCAAAATTGGTCAAGCCGGCGGGGTCGGCAGGCCGACCGAAATACGCGATGTAGAGCTGTTGTACGGTCGATCCATACTGCTCGACCGGGGATGCACTTGCTGCAGCAATCGCGCCCGCTGAAGCCAACAGGGTTGAGGATGAATTTGCGCCGTGATTTGATGCTGGATCACTACCGCCGCCACAGGCTGTCATCAGTGCCGCTGCCAAAAGGGCAGTAAAGCTGGTAAATCTCATTGCTATTCCTGAAAGAATCTTTTACACGTGATGCGAGCAGGCGGGACAGACCGTTTGTTTATCCAAAATCTTCTAACGCGATTACGACCGTGCCGGGTTTCCGCAAAGGGGAGAGTATAGTTCCCCTTTGAAATATTATCAATAGTGCAATAAAACGGAGGGCGTGGGCATGTCTGCTAGATCTGAGCCAAATCAGTCGGTGCATCAGGCCTCGACCCAAATAATGATAAGTCTGGCTTAAACTGAAGGGCCTTCAATCGCTATTTTGCCGGTGTTGGAGTGTTCCAGCGATTATCGGGGACAGAGTGGAATTTAAAGCCGCTGCTGCTCACCATAAATTGAATGGGCTTTCCCTTTAATCTTCAGTTCCATTTTTCGCCATGCCGGTGCCTGTGCGATGGCGTATCGTTATGTCGACGTGGAGCTGCGCTTATTCGGGTTTGACTCGTTGATACGCTTCGTACAGCCGTCGATATACCGGCCCAGGCATGCCGCTCGCCACTGGTCTGTGATCTATGCTCGTAACCGGCAGCACTTCCTTCCCGGCCGACGAGATCAGCACTTCATCGGCGGCCAGCACGTCCACGCGCGGAATGCGGCGCAGCTCGAAGGGGATGCCTTCTGCCGCACATAATTCCTGGATCAGCCCGTAGCGTATGCCTTCGAGCACCAGGTTGTCGTTATGCGGCCCGCATACCTTGCCATCTTTGACAATCCATACATTGGAGGCCGAACCTTCCGTCAGGTAATCGTCACGGAATTGAATGGCTTCCACTGCATTTTGCTCGACGGCATATTGGGCGGCCAGGATATTGCCGAGCAGCGAAACCGATTTGATGTCACAGCGCAGCCAGCGAATGTCATCCATTGTCACGCATGTCACGCCACGCGCACGTACCTCGGCAGAGGGCGGCGTATGCGAGCTGGTCATGATGAAGACGGTCGGCTTCGCATCCTTGGGAAACGGGTGCAGGCGCTTGGCTACGCCGCGCGTGACCTGGATATAGGCAAGCTGGTCGGCTGCCGGATAGGCGTCGACGATGCGTCCGACCAGTTCCATCCATTCTTCAGGCGTATGCGGATTGCTGATGCGAACCTTGTCGAGGCTGCGGGCAAGCCGCGCCAGATGCTGATCGGCTCGGAACGGCTTGCGGCCGTAGATCGGCACCACTTCATACACCCCATCGCC
>JAQSWC010000294.1 GCA_029266815.1 Paucimonas sp. | reverse complement strand
AGTCGAAGACAGCCTTGCTGGACGCGGTCGACAAGGATGCCGAAACTCAGGCGACGAGTCTGCGTCATGCAAAAACCTTCCTGCATCAGGCCAACGGCGCATTGCAGGTGGTGGATATCGACGGCCTGCCGATGATGACAGAGACGATCGAAGACCTGCTGGAAAAGGTAGAGTCCGGCCAGCTCGCACTGAGCGCTGATTTTGCACGCGCCATCGAGACCGGCTACCACGCCTTGCTGGAGTACCTCGAGGAACTGCTTGCTGGCGCGCCGCATCAGCCGGTACGCCTCTTCCCGTATTACCGCGCCTTGCTGGAGCTGAAAGGTGCGGAACGCATCCATCCGGCCGACCTGTTTTTCCCGAATCTCGGCATCCGGCCGCAATTGCCGATGCCGGAAGATATCGGAGACACCGATTACCTTGCGTTGCGCAAGCGGTTCGAACGCGCGCTGCTGCCTTTCCTTAAAAGCGCCGGACCCACCGCCGCGCCGCATGCGGCAGTCATGCGGGATGTAGTCGGCGAAGTAATGAATGCACAGAGGAACCAGCAATCCCGCGCTTTCTGGTGGGTGATGCAGGGATTCTCCGACGTCATTGCCAATCAGCAGGTTGAAAACGACGTCTATATCAAGCAGCTTTTTGCACGTATCAACCTTCAGATCCGCCGCCTAAGCGAAGGCTCGTCGAGCATCGCCGAGCGCCTTCTGCGCGACGCGCTTTTCTTCATCGCGCGCGCCGATAACCCGTCCCGCAATATCCAGCAGATCAAGGCAGCCTATTCGCTGGGCGGTCAGGTTCCTTCGGATTACCAGAAAAAGCGGTACGGCCAGATCGACCTCGATGCGCTGAGCAAGGCAAAAGAAAGGCTGTTGCAAGCAAAGAATATCTGGAACCGCATTGCCGGTGGCGATGCGAGCGCCGTTGCTGCATTCGAAATTGAACTCCAGGGATTGCAGGCTGCAAGCGAAAGGCTGGGTTCGGAAACCTTGTCGAGGCTGCTCAAGGAACTGGCGGAAATGGTGCGTCACGCAGCAAGCGCCAGCACCAGCAGCCTCGGCCTGGAATTCGCTACCAGCCTTTTGTTCATCGAAAATGCGCTGACCAACATCAACCGCCTGCCGGACGACTTTGCAGAGCGCGCCCAGGCATTGAGCGCCCGTCTCAAGTCCATCATTGGGGGCGAAAATCCGCAGCAGTCCGCAGAATGGCTCGATGATATTTCCCGGCTTGCCCTGCAGCGGCAGACCATGACGGCATTGGCCGCCGAAATGCAGACCAATCTGCAGCAGGTGGAGAAGACGCTTGACGAATATTTCCGCGATCCTTCCCAGCGCGACGGTCTGGAGCGTGTTGGCGGAGTCCTGCATCAACTGGAAGGCGCATTTGCCATTCTGGATCAGGGCGATGCCATCGAAGCAGTGCGCCATACTCACGCTGCGGTGGAGCGTTTTGCAGCAAGCGAAGCCGTGCCGGATGTAAAAGAGTTTCAGCAGGTTGCACAGAATGTCGGCGCGCTGACCTTCCTCATCGAAAGCCTTCAGCGCCCCGGTGAGCAGGGACGCCAGCAATTCGTTTTCGACCAGGCGAGCGGCGTCTTCCAAGTGAAGCTGGTCGAGCGCCTTACTGCAAGCGAGGCCATGCCAACCATTGAGTTGGAGGGAGGTGCCGCTGCGATTGCGGCCCCAAAGACTACTAGGGAGTCGGAACCCGATCCGCTCCCGACCGTCGAAGACGAGCTTGCCAGGCATCAGCAACAATCCGCTGAACTTGCCGCGTCGCTAAGCATTGAGCCGGACAATCCGGAGCTGCAAGCCCAGCTCCGGGAGTCGCTTGAGCAGATTCGCCGCGATGCCACCCTCATTGACAATCCCGAGGCGAACGATATCGCGCAGGCGGCCATCCGCATGCTCGAGCAGCCCGATTTCGTGCCCAGCCAGGATGCGCTAGCCAATGTCATTGCTGCCGCACCGGCGCCGACTGCTCCCGAACCGGCTGCTGCCGCTGCTCCGCAGCCTGACAGCGACGAGGCGATCGATGCTGAACTGCTAGAGATATTCCTTGGTGAAGCTGAAGAGGTTCTTGCCTGCGTGCGTGAAACAGTGCCGCAGTCGCGCAACGAGCCTTATAACCAGGATCACCTGACGACGCTGCGCCGCTCTTTTCACACGCTCAAGGGCAGCAGCCGCATGGTCGGCCTGAACAGCTTCGGCGAAGCTGGATGGAGTATTGAGCAAGTTCTGAATCTGCGCCTCTCGGAAACGCGGGCCGGCGATGCCGACCTTTATGGCCTGCTCGACAAGGCCGCTGATTTGCTGGCGGATTGGGTAGAAGATCTCAAGACGCGCGGCCAATCGAGCCATACTCCCGATGCGCTTTGCCGTGCCGCCGAGCGTGTCAAGGCCGGCGGTGCATTCGTATATGAAGAAGAAGCGCCGCTGGCCGTTGCCGAGGTCGTGACCGCAGAGGTAGAGCCTTACCTGCTAGACACTGAACCGGTTCCGTCCGTAACGGAATTTGTTTCAGAGGAAGTCGCAGTTGCGCTGCCTGATCTGGCCATGGAAGATGACGCGGAGGAGGAAATCGCGGAACTGCCCGTGGTGGAAGCGGTGCCGCTTTTCGACAACGACTTCGTATCCCTGGATATTCCCGAAGAATTCGGTGTGGAACCCGTGCAGCCGGTTGACGAGCAACCAGTAGTTGCCGAAGTCATCGAGTTTCCGACTGCCGAGCCGACGCCAAGAAAAACCGATGACAGCGTAAAGCAGATCGGTAGCCTGCAGATCAGCCTGCCTCTCTACAACATATACATCGCCGAGACGGACGATCTCGTGCGTATCCTGTCTCAGGATATCGCCGAGTGGCGCCATGAGCCGGAGCGCGAAGTCAATATCAAGGTTGTCCACGCTTCACATTCGCTGGCCGGCAGTTCCGCGACCGTCGGATTCACGCCATTGCAGGAAGTCGCTCACGCGCTCGAAATGGTCCTCCAGAGCGTCGCACGCAGACCGGTTCTGCTGGTCATGGAAGACTTTGATGCGCTGGAGCATGCGATCGAGCGCATCCGTTTTATGCTGCAAATGTTTGCGTTGGGCGAAATGCCTGATAGCGAGCCTCAGCAGGTGGAGATTTTGGAAAGCCTGGTGCGTGACCTTGAGATTCGCACCACCTTTGATGCGAATGCGATTGCGGCTGCTTATAGCGAGCCGGTTGAGGTGCCTGCGGCAATCCCTCCAGCCGACGTGGTTGAGGTTGCCGACATAGTTGAGGCTGCAGAGGAAAGCATTGAACAACCGCTGATCCAGATCGCGCCGGCAATCACGATGGAAGAAGAGATCGAGATTGCAGAAACGACACCGGAGACAGTAGAGGAGCCGCAAGAGCCGGTGATGGAGTCTCCGGCTGAGCCTGCCGCTGAACAAGCGCCGGTTCGTCTGGATGTGCAAGCGGAAACGCCCGAACCCGCGGCAGTGACGACGGCGATCAATGATGATCTGGATGCAGACTTGATGCCCGTGTTCCTCGAAGAGGGCCGTGACATGTTTCCCCAGATTGCCGAGTGTCTGC
>JAQSWC010000293.1 GCA_029266815.1 Paucimonas sp. | reverse complement strand
CCGTGGACATTCGGCACCCACTCGCCTTCCTTTCGGCTGTAGTCTCGGTAGAGCATCGACGCCACTGCATCGACACGGAGACCATCCACATGAAAATGCTCGAGCCACTCGAGCGCGCTGGCGATCAGGAAAGCGCAGACTTCGTTGCGGCCGAGGTTGTAGATCAGCGTGTTCCAGTCCTGGTGGAAGCCTTCGCGGGGGTCCTGGTGTTCGTAGAGCGGAGTGCCGTCGAAACGCGCCAGGCCATGTGTATCCGACGGAAAGTGTGCCGGCACCCAGTCCAGGATGACGCCGATTCCCGCCGCATGGCAGCGGTCGATGAATGAGGCGAACGCGGCCGGCGACCCCAGCCGCGCGGTAGGCGCGAATAGTCCCAGCGGCTGATAGCCCCATGAGCCGCCGAACGGATGCTCCATGATCGGCAGCAGCTCAATATGTGTGAAGCCCATGCCGGATACATAGGGAATCAACCGGTCGGCCAGTTCATGCCAATTAAGGCTCCTGCCGCCCTCTTCCATATTGCGCAACCAGGAGGGCGCATGCACTTCATAGGTGGAGATCGGGGCGGACGGTTGGTGGCGCTGCGTGCGCGATGACATCCAGGCCTCGTCGGTCCAGCGGAAAGGCGCGGCGGAAGCAACCACCGAGACCGTGGACGGCGGTGCCTCGGACGCCCGCGCAACGGGATCGGCCTTCAGCGGCAGCAGGTGGCCGTCGGCGCCGAGTATTTCGTACTGATAGCGTGTACCGGCGGGCAGACGCGGAATGAACAGTTCCCAGATGCCGGCTTCCACGCGTAGGCGCATCGGATGCCGCCGGCCGTCCCACAGGTTGAAATCGCCCACTACCGACACGCGGCGCGCGTTCGGTGCCCACACCGCAAAGCGGGTTCCGGATATGCCGTCTATCACCATCGGATTCGCGCCCAGGCAGCGGCCAAGTTCACGGTGCCTGCCTTCGGCGATGAGGTGCATGTCCAGTTCACCCAGCAGCAGGCCGAACGAATAGGGATCTTCGGTATGTTGCACCTGTCCCCTGCCCTGTACTTCCGGCCAGGAAATGCGCAGTTCATAGCGGCGCTCATCCGGTACCGGCGCGGCACTGACGAACAGTCCGGTATCGCCGAGCTGAAGCAGCGATTCGATCACCTTTTCCTCGACGTTTTCATAGGCGACCACATCCACTGCGATCGCACCGGGCTGGAAGGTGCGGATGATTCGCCCGCCCTCTTTCTGGTGCGGCCCGAGAAAACCGAATGGATCGGCCAGACGCCCCTGCAACAACGCGTCCACCAGTGCCGGTTCGGCGTCCACCGTTTTCTCCAGATCTTCGATCATTGCTGCTCTCCCTTTTCTTTTGATGCGATGAAGCGATCCGCTATCGCTGCGAGCCCCGCGAGGGGAACTGCTATCCAGCCGGGGCGGTTGGCCGCTTCGTAACACACCTCGTAGGCTGCCTTCTCTATGAGGAACAGATCCAGAAGCGTGTCGTTGTCCTCTGCGATCAAACCGGGTAGCGCCATACGGACGGCATCGCGGTAGGCGCAGAGGAAAGTCTTGCACATGGCCGGTGCAAAGCGATCGAGTATCAATTGCTTCCTGTTCAGTGCCGCTTCGGTCAGGTCGCCCGGGCCTGCCTCACGCGAGAATGCGGCGGCATAGTCGAGCGAGCGCAACAAACCCGCCACATCGCGCAGCGGGCTGCTCTTGGCGCGACGCTGCTCCAGAGTCTTGACCGGCTCTCCTTCGAAATCGACGATGAACACGTCGCCCTGGGCGACCAGTACCTGCCCCAGATGGAAATCGCCGTGAATACGCGAGATCAACCGCCCGCTGCCGCCCACGGCAAGCTCGGCTATCGTGCGGTTCAGCAGTTCCTGGTTTTGCAGCAAATATGCTGCGCGCTCACGGTCGGCGTCGTTGCTCCAGTCGTCCTTGCTTTTCAGTATGCGGCAGGCTTCATCCAGTTGCCGCTTGGCCCCTTCGACCCATGCACGCAGGTCTTCCTCGCCGGCCTGCGCCGTCGAGAAATCCGGATCGTCGGTCGGGCTGGCCAGCGTCACGTGCAATTCGCCTAGGCGATGGCCCAGTCTTTCTGCAAGCTGGTTCAATTCGGCCGTTGGTTCGAAAATATCGGCCACCAGCTCCGGGCCGCCGTCGGGCTCGGGCATGGCGTCGTTCTGGATTGCGCGGGAAATCGTATCCAGTGTCCACTGCCAGGCGTCGCCCTGATTGTCGATGAACTGCTGCAGCACGATCAGCGTATGCGGCATGCCGTCAGCGCCGATGCGGGTGACTTCACCCAGCAGCGCCGGCGTGTTCGCAAAACCCCTGGACGTGAGATAGCGGCTCATTTCCGCTTCCGGATGGATGCCAGGCGTGATGCGGCGAATAACCTTCAGCACGATTTTTCCGGAAATGACGAGCGAACTGTTTGACTGTTCCGCCGACATCCTGCGAATCTCCGGTTCCAGCTCGAGGTTCATCTGGTCGAAAGCCTCGGTGGCGGAAAAGCGTACCTCGCCGTCTTCCGACGGCAGGACGGCGCGAGCTCGCAGCAAGTCCAGTACGACATAGGTGAAGGAATCGATCACGAAACCGTCGGTGAGATATCCGACCGCACGGCCACGCCGCATGCGCGCCAATGCGAACTGGTGCGGCAGCGCGGTCGAGGCATCTTCCTCACGGATATACCCGAGCGGCATCAGATAGCGCTGCGGGCCGGCGGAGGTGTCCACTTCCAGTTCCGTCAACATCGCCGGCACCTTGTAGGGCCGCGGCTCATAGGCAGGCAGCAAGGTTGCCGCGCTGATCTTGACCGAGTTGAGCTTGTCCAGCTTGGCGGCATACCATCGGCGCTTGGGCAGGTAGGCAGGCAGCGCCTCCTTCTCGAGCACCGAGCGACGCGGTTCCTGCAGGATGTCCGCCAGGCCTTCGCGCAGCACCAGCGTGGAATATTCCGGCAGCACCTCGGGCGCAGGCGTATGCCACGCGGGCATCTTCTCTTTCGAGGTCAGCAGGAACCAGTAGAAACCGTAGGGAGGCAAGGTCAACAGGTAAGGCAACTTACCTATAGGCGGAAAGGCGGCGCCGCCCAGCATTTCGACCGGCACCAGACTCTCGAAAGCGGAGAGGTCAAGTTCGACTGCCTGCGACGATTGCGAGACGTTGGCCACGCACAGGATCAGGTCGCGTTCTCCGTCTTCGCTGGTCGCGTCGTATTCGCGCGTGTAGGCAAGCACCTTGCGGTTGGCCGGATAGAGGATCGAGAATTTGCCGCGGCCGAAAGCGCGGTGCAGCTTTCGCACCTGGAGCATGCGCCGCATCAGCGTACCCGTACATCGGGTCCATGATCGGCGGCAGCACCAGTTTTGCGGGATCGGCTCGCGAGAAGCCGCCGTTGCGGTCCGGCGTCCACTGCATCGGGGTACGAACGCCGTCGCGGTCGCCAAGATGGATGTTGTCGCCCATGCCGATTTCATCGCCGTAGTAGATTACGGGCGTGCCAGGCATCGACAGCAGAAAGCTGTGTAGCAACTCTGCGCGCCGGCGGTCGCGTTCGAGCAGCGGCATAAGACGGCGGCGGATGCCGAGATTGATGCGGGCGCGCTTTTCCGAGGCATAGTGGTTCCAGAGATAGTCGCGTTCGCGGTCCGTCACCATCTCCAGGGTGAGTTCATCGTGGTTGCGCAGGAATATCGCCCACTGGCAGTTGGAGGGAATCTCCGGCGTCTGCCGCAGGATGTCGGTGATCGGAAAACGGTCTTCCTGTGCCAGCGCCATGTACATGCGCGGCATCAGCGGAAAGTGGAAGGCCATGTGGCATTCGTCGCTGTCGCCGAAATAGGCGCGCACGTCTTCGGGCCACATGTTGGCTTCGGCCAGCAGCATGCGCCCCGGGTAGTGCTTGTCGAGCTCGGCGCGGATGATCTTCAGGATATCGTGCGTCTCCTGCAGGTTTTCGTTCGACGTTCCCTCGCGCTCTATCAGGTAGGGAACGGCATCGAGCCGCAGCCCGTCGACGCCGAGATCCAGCCAGTAGGCCATCACCTTGAGCACCGCCTTCAGCACTTCCGGGTTATCGAAGTTGAGGTCAGGCTGGTGCGAATAGAAGCGGTGCCAGTAATAGGCATTCGCGACCGGGTCCCAGGTCCAGTTGGATTTCTCCGTATCGCAGAAGATGATGCGAGTGCCGGTGTATTTCTCGTCAGTGTCCGACCACACGTAGAAATTGCGCGCCGCCGTGCCGGGCTTAGCCTTGCGCGCGCGCTGGAACCACGGATGCTGGTCAGACGTGTGGTTGATCACGAGCTCGGTGATGACGCGCAGCCCGCGCCGATGTGCTTCGGCGACGAAGCGCTTCGCGTCGGCCATGGTGCCGTAGTCCGGATGCACACCGCGATATTCGGCGATGTCGTAACCGTCGTCGCGGCGCGGCGATGGATAGAAAGGCAGCAACCAGATCGTATTCACGCCCAGGCCGGCGATGTAGTCCAGCTTCTGGATCAATCCCTCGAAATCGCCTATGCCGTCGTTGTTCGAATCGAAGAAGGACTTCACA
>JAQSWC010000292.1 GCA_029266815.1 Paucimonas sp. | reverse complement strand
CAAACGTCGCCATTGCGATGATGATCGGATACCACAGACCGGAGTAAATATCGCCTTTCTGCGCCACCAGAGCGAAGGAGATGGTGGGCAGCAGGCCGCCGAACCAGCCGTTACCGATGTGATAAGGCAACGACATCGAGGTGTAGCGGATGCGGGTGGGGAACATCTCGACCAGCATTGCAGCGATCGGGCCGTATACCATGGTCACGTAGATCACCAGCAGTGTCAGGATGCCGACGATGGCTACCTTGTTCATCTTGGCGGGGTCCGCCTTCGCCGGATAGCCGGCCGCTTTCAGTGTATCGCCCACTTCCTTCTTGAACGCGGCAATGGCCTTCGTGCTTTCTTCGTCGAACTTGCCGTTCACGACCTTAGCGGTGGGCGCTGGAATGACCCTCTCGCCGATCGTGACCGTAGCGGACCGCCCCGGCGTTTCTGCATTGCTGTAGCTGACGGAGTTCTGCGCGAGATAGCGTTTTGCAATATCGCATGACGCGTTGAAGTCAATTTCACGGGCAATGGGGCTACCCTGGAAAGAGCATTCCTTCGGATCCGCGTTCACCACCACCTGGGTCTGTTTCTGCGCTGCAGCTAGATCCGGATTGGCTGCTGCGGTCAATGCTTTGAACAGCGGGAAATAGGTGAGCGCGGCGATCAGGCAACCGGCCATAATGATTGGCTTGCGGCCGATCTTGTCAGACAGCGTGCCGAAGATCACAAAGAAAGGCGTGCCGATCAGGAGGGCAATCGCGATCAGGATGTTGGCCGTAGCGCTGTCCACCTTCAGTGCCTGCGTAAGGAAGAACAGCGCGTAGAACTGGCCGGTGTACCACACGACGGCCTGGCCCATGGTCAGGCCCACAAGCGCGAGGATAACGATCTTCAGATTACGCCACTGGCCGAAGGATTCGGAAAGCGGAGCCTTCGACGTCTTGCCTTCGGATTTCATTTTTACGAATGCCGGGGATTCAGCCATGGACAAGCGAATCCATACCGAGATGCCCAGCAGGAAAACCGATACGAGGAAGGGTATACGCCATCCCCATGCAGCGAACGCTTCTTCGCCGACAGCGGTACGTGTGCCGAGAATCACCAGCAGCGACATGAAAAGGCCGAGCGTTGCCGTCGTCTGAATCCATGACGTAAACGCACCGCGTTTGCCGTGCGGCGCGTGTTCAGCCACATACGTCGCTGCGCCGCCGTATTCGCCGCCAAGGGCGAGGCCCTGCAGCAAACGCAGAATGATCAGGATGATGGGCGCTGCAACGCCGATTGATTCGTAGCTGGGCAGGATGCCCACGATGAAGGTTGAAAAGCCCATGAGCAGGATCGTCACCAGGAAGGTGTACTTCCGGCCGATCATGTCTCCCAGCCGGCCGAATACCAGGGCTCCGAACGGCCTTACGATGAAGCCTGCCGCAAACGCCAGCAGCGCGAAAATGAAAGCCGCCGTCGGATCAAGCGCCGAGAAGAACTGCTTCGCGATGATTGCCGCCAATGAGCCGTAGAGGTAGAAGTCGTACCACTCGAACACGGTGCCGAGCGAAGAGGCAAAGATGACTTTGCGTTCCTCTTTGGTGATGCTGCCTGACGCTGGTTGTGCTGTCGCCATGCTTGTCTCCTGTTGAGGTATTAAGAACGCTCCGAAGCGGAGCAGATTTTGGCACCGCGAGTTTGTAACCCAATACTTACAGCATGCTTGCTTGATCCTTACACAGCCTTACATCTTGATCTTTCCTGATACGCCGACTTGATATTTCTCATCCGGCGCACGGTTACTACTTTTGGGGGAGCTGCTAATCACGATTCTTATATTCTTGCAACCTTGTGCGCTTGAATAATCTCAATGTGTGGGCATTGCCTTGGTAATCATTCCTATTTTTCCATGGCACCGCGCTGCAAAAACAGAAACAGGTTGCGTGTACGCTATCATCCGGTCTCGAAAATGGCAGGTCCTAGCTCCTTAATGCAACCAGGTTATTCACGCGGGAAGTTCCGAATGATCAAACATATCGTTATGTGGAAGTTGAAAGATTTTGCCGAGGGGGTCGACAAAGCCAGCAATGCTCAGAAGGTCAAGCAGCTGCTGGAACAATGTGCCGGTATCGTGCCGGGCATGCATGCGTTTGAAGTTGCGCTTGCGCAACCCGGGTTGGAGGCCACATATGACGTCGTGCTGTATTCCGAATTCGAATCGCGGGCGGCACTCGATGCATACCAGCATCATTCGGCGCACGTCGCTCTGAAGCCGTTCATCTCTGCTGTAAGACAAGACCGCCAGTGCATGGACTACGAGATTGCGTGAAACATGAAGTACCGAACGGACAGCGGAGCACCACATGGCGGTTGAACGGGACGGGCATGGATGTGGCGGCATTCCATTTTTGTGCGAACTCGGTGTGGAGGTCGTTCAGGCCGTCGAAGGCCGCTCGAGACTGACGCTGAAGCTTGAAGAACGTCATTTGAACGGCTGGAGCTCTGCGCACGGCGGCGTGATCATGGCGATGCTGGATGCAGCCATGTCGCAAGCCGGGCGCTCACTTTATGATGAGCCTCGCAGCGGCGTCACGGTGGAAATGAAATCCACCTTCATTCAACCCGGTGGCGGATGCGGTGCGGCGCTGGAGGCGGCCGGATTTGCCTATCATCGAACCACGACATTGTGTTTTTGCGAGGCCGAACTGCGTTGTGAGGGCGAACTCGTCGCCAAGGCAAGCGGCACGTTCAAGTTCCCGCGCAATGTCGGAGCTGTGTCCAGGTTGATCGACAGAAATCGTCGCGAGTAAAAAGCAATGAAACACTTCAAGGAACGCGTTGCAGTGGTGACCGGTGCGGCGAGCGGGCTAGGGCGGGCAATTGCCCTGACGGCTGCGCGCAAGGGCATGCGCCTGGTGCTGGCAGACGTCGACGAGCCGGGCCTAGCTGCGACCCGTGAACAGGCGGAAGCATGCGGCGCAGAGACCCTCACGCTGAGGTGCGACGTGAGCGATGCGGAACAGGTGAAAACGTTGGCGGACCTCAGCGTGAACCGATTCGGCAGGGTACACCTGTTATTCAACAATGCGGGCGTCGGTTGCGGCGGCTTCCTGTGGGAAAACAGCGAGGCCGACTGGAAGTGGGTGCTGGGCGTGAACCTGTGGGGGGTAATAAACGGTGTCCGTGCCTTTGTGCCCTTAATGCTCGAGTGGGCCGAGCAAGATGAGAAATACGAAGGCCGTGTCATCAACACTTCTTCCCTGGCCGGTATCCTGAATGCCCCGGCGCTCGGCCCCTATAACGTGTCCAAGCATGCGGTCGTCTCCTTGTCTGAGACGTTGTATCACGACCTGACATATAACACTGATCGCGTCAGCGCGTCAGTGCTGTGTCCGTTTTATGTGGCGACCGGCATAGGCGATTCCGGCCGGAACCGTCCCCCTGCGCTAGACGATGGGCGTGCCACGTTTCCTTCGCGGGCCGCCGCAGATACGTTAACACGCGCCGCGCTAGACGCCGCAACCATGAGCGCGCCTGAGGTGGCGGAGGAAGTGTTTCAAGGTATATGCGAGGACAGGTTTTATATTTTCCCGCAGGAAGAAATGCTTGTAGCCGCTTCCGGGCGCTTCAAGAACAT
>JAQSWC010000291.1 GCA_029266815.1 Paucimonas sp. | reverse complement strand
CTCACCCGTGCTGTTGCGTGGAAGCATTGAAGCGCTTCAATCATACTGGGATATGCATATGTTCTTCAAGAAAAAACACCAAGGCTCGCAAAGGAACTATATGCCCTATGTATGAGGCGGCCGAGTAATTCTTGCTCGGAACAGAAAGGGATGCGGTTGATTGAAATTGTTTCAACGGAACCATGGGCAGGAGATCCTGTTGAGATCCGACGTATCGCGTGCCGGAGCGGTGGGAACGCCGTAGGCCGACGCGGTTTCCGTTCCTTCAGGAGATGATCGTGAGCATCGAAACCACCGTCACCTTATTCAAAGACACCGACACGTCCCGTCAGGTCCTCAAGGAGCTTTACGTCGCTGGTTTCAGGAACGAATTCTGGATTTTCGGCGACAGCAGCGATGCCTGGGGCCATGAAGCGGCAGGGACCAACCCCATGACCAGTTCGAAGCACCAGTATGGCGGCGAGACGACGGAAGTTGGAATTCTGACCCGGCTCGGGGTGCCCGAAGAGGAAGCTCAGGCTTATATGAGCGATGTCGAGCACGGCGGCGTGCTGATCATCGGGCAGGTGAATGACGATCGGGCGCAGGAAGTGCGCGACATCTTTGGGCGACACAATCCGGTCCGGAGTTCACAGCCTGCCGGCTGAGGCTCCGGTGGCGTATTCCAGATGCTGCCATCCGGTCCGCTTCAGGCTTGAACTCCATGATCCTGCAGGACGCCTTGCAGGGTCATGGGACCCATTTTTTCGTTGGAAGGTTTCAGGCCAGCCACCGCAGGTTAATTTTCGTCATCCTCGTTCGGGAACGCCCACCCGGCTCGAATTGCCATGCGTAGCGCCACGGGCGTCAGGTAAGGGCTGATGACGGTAAGGGGTGTGACGTTCGCCGCCGGCCGATCAGAAACCTCGATGATTTTCATCTGTTCAACCGGTTTGCGGTAGATCGCTCTCATACGCATGCCGGTGTCGTCGGTGAGGAACGGTAAGGGTGCCGCCACGTCGGCCTTTGTGGCTGGAACGATCGGGTCCGTTGCCCGCGCATTGTCCGGGTCTATCGTGACTACCGCGCCGATCAGGAATACGCCTCCAGCAATCATCGCGCCGATCATTTGGTTCAACATGGCGTCACCTACCCATTAGGCGAAAGACCGAAAAATGAGTATGCCCCAGCAGGGCTGAATAAACACTTTGGCAAAGGTACATGAACTAATGAAGCCTACTTTCTGCTTGCTTCAGCAAAGAAAGTTTAAGTTGAAATATTTTGAATATCATAAAAAATATGTTCAAGTCTCTGATCTGGTTGACTCAGCCCAAGTCAGTCGAAGTCAGTCGGCAGAAGCGGGTCCCGCAGGTGCTGGAAGAGCCGCTTGATCTGAAAGGGCAGCACGCGGCTGATGGAGAGTTCCGCCTCCGGCACGTCCGCTTGTGCGAAAAACTCGGCGGCACTCGTTTCAAAGCCGTCCCCGCGAGCAAGCTCCGGAGCGCCGACCGGATCGCAGATGAAAAACATCTTGTAGATGTGGAACGGGTAAGGCGGTTGATGCGCATGTCGGGCGCGGTCATAGACACCGGCAAGCTTGCGCACCCGAACTTCGATCCCGGCTTCCTCAAGCACCTCCCGCGCCACGCACTCGCTCGGGCTCTGGTTGACGTCGGCCCAACCGCCGGGCAGGGTCCAGCGTCCGGCATCCGCCGTCTCGCGCACCAGAAGGATGCGCCCGTCGCGGTCGAAGACCGCCCCGCGCACGTCCACCTTCGGCGTGGCGTAGCCGGACTGCCCGGAGAAGAGATCCTCGATCCGGGCTGGATCGCCACCGGAGCGGGCGGCCATCATTTCCGCTGCCAGGGCCCGCAAAGTCTCATATCGCTCCCGGTCATAGCCATCCCTGGTGAAAGCCATGCCAGTTTGCGCCAGCGCCTAAATCCGCCGTGCCCACGCCAGCCAGTCCGGCTCCATTTTGTCCTCCCTGAATGCCGAGTTGGATACATACGGCAGAATAGCGAGTCATGAGGACAGGTTATGGGGACATTCTCGTATTTTTCGTTCTCGTATTTCGGAATAACTCTAACCCCGTCATACTCGGACTTGATCCTGGTACATCCCGGCGCAGGATTTCATGGGAAGCCTCAACGTGAAGCCTCCGCCAGGAGATTCAGCCAACCGCTTTGCGCAGCTTATCGAAGCCTTTGAAAAGTTGTAAAATACCGGAGCTTTGCCGCTCTTCGGAGCGTGCGCTGCCAGCGCTTGCATCGGTGAGGTTAGCCAGCGTCCGCTTGCCTTGGGCATCTCCCTCAGCTGCTTGGTTCTGAGTAGCCGATGCCTTCAGGATTTCCAATGCCGCGGTCGAGAGCGTCACATTGACCGGTGTGGCTTCAGATGCCTTCTGTTCCGCACCGTCCCCAGCCTTTTTCGCTGCATGTTTCGCGAGGGCTTCTTCGCCCTTCTTGAGCATTTCTACGATCGGGCTATCAGGTATTTTTTCTGCACTGCCGCCCTTGCGGGTATCGGGAATGTTGTTGTTCCGGATATACGCATCGAATTGCTGAATCTGTGCTTTTGCTGGTCCCAAAGATCCCCGATAACGATCGCTTTGCTGGTCTTCCGGCGATAATTTCTCGACGTATTTCACGTATGCTTTGAGAAAATCTCTCATGCCCCATGAGCTTCCGCTGCCGGAAAGATGTCCAAAGGCGGCGTATTCCTGAGTATTTAGCTTTTCAGTCGCATCTCGCTGCTGCTCCAGCGTGTAGCGACCGTCTTTATTGTCGACCATTGCCGTCAAACCTTCGGACGAATGCTTTACCGACGGCATCGGTGTGGTAGCAGCGGTTGTGACGGCGGAAACCATGGTCAGATCCTTCATTCAAGCTGGGATCTTACAAGATAACAGTGCAAAGGTGGTAGTCGATTTTAGCGGACACGCGAGGTGCGTGCCCGCTAAATTCATTCACTGCATATTGAATGTTACCGAGAACGAGCAGTTCGGATCCGACGCATTTACTGGCGCCATCTGCGTGATCGTCGCAGTGCAGGTCGCGAAAGTCGTGCCTTTCGATTGCGCTGCCTTATTGAAGGTACAGTAAGGCAATCCTGCCGTAGTGATGTATGAGGAAGCATCGAAATGGCACTTCTTGCCGCCGCTTGCTGCAGTGTAATCCAAATGGAAGGACGTGACCGTCCCGATCCCAGTATTGGTGTACGTTTGGCTGGTGTTAGCACCAATGTTTCCCGGAAAGGGCAAAACTGTGCCGGCATAGTTCAGGCCGCTTGGGGCAATGGTAGTGGTCGAGATGCCGTTCTTTGCCGTGATTGTTATCTGCGACGTGGCCGCAAAAGCCGTTCCTGAAAACCCGAGGCTGGCAAGCGCGATAGCTGTGGTGATCGCCAAAGTATAGAATTTCATCGAGCATCCTCCTGTATGAGTTGTTAGCAAATGGATTGAGTCCAAAAATGAGATAAGGAGATCAACCAAAATGCAATCACAGAGTAAGCGTCGATTTCCTACCGAAACATTAACTGGATATGCAGCGGGTATGATCAGAAGGATAGGTCCAGAACACCAACCCTCCTTGCAAGCAGAAAGCGGGCTTCGTTGTGTAGCCGTAACGATTAATGTTTT
>JAQSWC010000290.1 GCA_029266815.1 Paucimonas sp. | reverse complement strand
GATCGCCAGAAAGTACTTCCCTGGCACCTTAAGCGCAGAGAAATCCGCCTCCCAGAACTTCCAATCGCGCCAGCGGGCAACCGGACCCTGCGTGCTCAGTTCGCCATGGAACACCGGTTCGCGCGTATTTGCATCATAGATGGAGAACTTGTCCGCTTTCAGCGGTGTATTGCTTTGTACCAGTGCGCGCTTTGCGCCATGCGTGAAATAACCGAGATGGTTGTGGAGAATCCTGAGCATTGTCTGTGGCAGGCGAAAAATTGATGGGTGCGATCAAGCTATCGCGAAGCAATGGTAACACCCGCGAGAAAAGCAATTTTTGAGAGAGAAAAAGTAATTTCCCATGATCATGGGATTGTGACTGTTTGTCTCTAAGGGTCTAATCTCTCCTACGCATTTCGCTGGTGATTCATCACTGATATCGAAATGCGGTCTCCGTCTCCATGCTCTTGGCGACTTGGCCCGCTGCCGTAAGGTTTGCGGGCCTTTTTCTTTTTTGTTCAAGCTGTTCAATGTAGTTCAGGCATATGCGGTATAGCTGTCCTGCATGGAATGATGCCCGGAAAAAGAGAAGCGCTGCCAATAGTGACACGGCATTCCCGGCTCGGTCTCCCGAAAAATGCTGATGCCATCGATAACAAGCGGCTGCTCTGCATGCAGCGCAAGAAAGTGGCTTTCTGCAGCGGTTTGTATGCTTTGAAGGCATTTCTCGTGGGCGTCACCCAGCGAACCGGTAAGGGTCATGTGAAAGCAGAATTCTTCCTCGGTATAGGGGTAACCCCATTTTTGGAAAAGAGCCTTTTGGCGTTCGGACAAATGGCCATTTTGCTGCCGCGCGATGTCAAACCGGGTAGGGGGCGCGCGAAGCATGTCGAAATGCGATACGCATTGCATGGCGAGCGCACCGATTTCTTCGCGGTTGCTCGCAGGAAGAAGTGCAAGGAAGCCGCGAAGCTGGTTGACCTCTAGGCGTTCGATGAGGATGGGTTTCTGCCTGGCCGCGAAATTTTCCGCCATCTCAATCAGTTGCTTCTCTTCGACGCCGTCGTTCAGGCGGAAGGGCGCTTTCAAGGTGGCATGAAAGCCGTAGCGTCTTGCCTGCGCGGTGAGCTGCGCAAATTGGAGCGGCGTTATGCCGGTGATAACTGGTTGCCGCACGCCGGTGCATTTTCGCGCGTCGCGCCCCAGCCAGGCAGACCCCCTGCGCCACCAGGATGAATTCGGCTGTGGGGCATAATAAATTGCGTAGCGCGTCATGCCGCAATAGGAAAGCTGCTTGCCGGATTTAAACGGTCGGGCTCGGCGCAATAGACCAGTTTGCCGGCGGCGATGGTGGCAACCAGCCGCACGTTTCCATTGAGCGCTGGCTGTACCAGAAGCAGATCCGCACGTTTTCCCTCGGCGATGTCGCCGCGGTCATGCAGGCCCATTGCCTTGGCTGGATTGGCGGATACCAGCCGCCATGCACTGGAGAGAGAACAGGCATCCAGTTCGTGCGCAAGCTTGAAGGCAGCATGCAAGAGCGAAGGATAGTAGTAGTCGGAAGTCAGGATGTCGCACTCGCGGCGCCTGACGATCTCGGCGGCATTGAGTCCGCCGCTATGGCTGCCGATCTGCAGGACGTTGGGTGCGCCAAGGACGACCGGATTGCCGAGCCGCCGGGCTGCTGCCAGAGTTTCCTCGTTCTTCGGGAACTCGCAGATATGGACCCCAAGCGTCTGGTACTTGCGGCGCGCGATCTGTGAATCGTCGTCATGGGAAGCCATGGGTACCGCATGCGCGCGACAGGCGGCCGCCAGGACTTCAATCACCTCGTCCACTTTCCTTGAGCCGGCTTTTGCTGCCGCAAGGCGGGCCGCGAATGTGGCGGTATCGCAGCGGCCGCGCTCCGCATAGGAGGAAAGCATGCCCGGCTGCTGCGACTTGCGTTCAATGGAAGGCAAATGGTCATTGAAGGCCAGGAGATCGACCCAGCCCTTATTTATCCACCCCAGTGCTATTTCTACTCCATCGACGTGGTGATTCTCGAAACGCAGATGAACCCGGTGATCGGCTGCAAACCAGGAACGCTGGGTGCGTATGCTTTCCATCAGGCGCATGGCGGTTTCACCTCCGCGCAATCCGCCTTCCCAGGAAAAGGTGATGCCGTGGAAGGCGGTAGTGATGCCGTTGCCGACCAGTTGCCGATCCGTGTCGCAAAGAGCAATGCCGAAGTCGAAGGCAGTGCCAGGACGCGGCTGGATCTGGCGCTCGAAGGCGTCTCCATGCAAATCCACAATGCCCGGAAGGGCGAGCAAGTCCGTGGCATCGAAGGCCATGTCGGGCTCGATACTGGAGCCGTATGAGCGGGTTACGGCTTTCTCAATCCTTCCATTGTTCAGGGGAAGGTCTGTGAGATTCCAGCTTGTCTTGCCAGATGCCGCCATCAGCGCGGTGCAACCTTGTATGAGCAGGTTCATTTTGTTGACTTTTTTCAGCGAGAGCACACTCAAATTCTAGATTTTGAGTGTGACCGGCCATTTACATTCCCTGCCTGCTGAAAAATTGCTTTTGAGACGATTTAACGCCAATCCGCTGCTTGAATGGAATGCCTCGCAAGCGATTCCTGGGCGTTTCTTTGGTGGAAGGCAATGCATAAGCCGAGTCATTGTCGGCTTCACAATACCTTGTCATAAAGTGGTCATATTTGCCGCTTACAGTGCGCGCAATGTCAATGTGCGCCAAGATAAAAAATCAATCGGATCAAGAACATGCGTGTTCATGTCGGCCTTGGGGAAACCCGTGTCATAGGATTTGCCTTTAGTGAAGCCGATGGCACGAGACCACGTCATACATGCCACGCAAGTCATTGAAGGCGAGGGCGCATACCAGATGAACAATTTCACACCTGCCATGGATGCCGGATCGATAGAACAGATAGATGATGGGTTGCATGCCGCTGCCAGGCAAACCGCCCTGATGTCGACGATGCGCAAACAGCGCATCCAGGATTTCCTCTTTCACAAGACGACGCTGTTCTTTGCCCTGAGCGTGCTGCTGGTCCTGGGCGGCATCATCGCTTCGCTGCTGATCGGCGCCTGGCCCGCCCTGAAAACTTTCGGTCCCGGCTTCATCACCACCATCGAGTGGGATCCAGTGAACGACCAGTACGGCGCCTTGATCGCCATCGTCGGCACGCTCACAACCTCCTTCATCGCACTACTGATCGCCTTTCCGGTCAGCTTCGGCATAGCGCTCTTCCTCACTGAAATCTGCCCGGCGAAATTGCGCCGCCCGCTTGGCACCGCAGTAGAGCTGCTGGCTGGTGTTCCCAGCATCATCTACGGTATGTGGGGACTGTTTATCTTCGCGCCGTTGTTCGCCGACCATGTGCAGCCTGTACTCAAGAGCACCCTTGGCCAGCTTCCACTGATCGGCAAGCTGTTCAGCGGCCCGATGATGGGCATCGGCATACTCACCGCCAGCCTGATTCTGGCAGTGATGATCATTCCCTTCATTGCCTCGGTGATGCGCGATGTTTTCGAAGTCGTTCCTGCGGTGTTGAAAGAGTCTGCTTACGGCCTGGGCTGCACACGCTGGGAAGTGGTACGCAGCGTGGTGCTTCCCTATACCAAAGTGGGC
>JAQSWC010000289.1 GCA_029266815.1 Paucimonas sp. | reverse complement strand
CTTCGGGCTTGCCGCGCATGTAAAAAGGCCCGTATACCAGACGGCATACGGGCCAAATCCAATCCAAGGAGGATTGGAGGAGACACACGTTTTCTGATCACATGTTCAGGACACGTGATGCGGATGAATTCGGGGTTGCTACCACGCAAACGAACAGGTTCAGGGTTGACAATGATCCTGACCTGAAATCGTCATCAGAGAGCGATGTGACGGAATTCCGGCGGGAGAAGAACAGCAGGTGGTTTGTTGAAGCGTGAGGTGGTGAAATGCTTTGGACATTGGTTTTATTGTTAAAAATGACGCGATGCAATATTAATGCTTTACGCCAACAGAAGGTGTTCCAATGCAACCTTATTTGATATTTATCAAATATGAACGTGCGGCAAGCTGAGGTGCGACGTCTTGGATGGCAAGAAATCAGCGTGAGAGAAATCGAGAACAGGATGCTCTTCGAATGATAGTTGAGACCACACCAGGCCCGATTTAACGAGTACGGCTGTGAAACGACAAAAAAGGCATGCCATGTATTTACACGGCATGCCTTTCATTGATACAAGCCCCACTAGACCAAGGTCGAGAGGCTGGCGGACTCAACCGCCAAAGCAGGTATTAGGCAACGCGAATATTGCTGGCCTTGTCGCCCTTCGGGCTGGTGCTGCGCTCGAAAGTCACGCGCTGGTTTTCAGCCAGGCTCTTGAAGCCGTTGGACTGAATGTCGCTGAAATGGGCAAAAAGATCCTTGCTGCCATCGTCAGGCGTAATGAAGCCGAAGCCCTTGGAGTCGTTGAACCATTTCACGATGCCGGTTTGAGTTGTCATGAGAATTCCTTTTTCAAATAAGTAATGACATTAGTTCGAGAAGCACTCGAAGCCAAGAATGAAACACCGTGGGAATTCAAACAGGAATTGCTCGATGAGCGGGCAAAACGGGAAAGAGACCAACAATGAAGACTACTTGATGCAAGTGCTGCCGCTCACTATACAGGCGTACATCCGAATCACCTAACGGTATTTTCACTATTGCGCATGTTTCCTTTCCTAAAGTTTCGGGCCGGCATATTCACCTCGTTAAGTCTCATGCTTTTGAGATCAACCGTTTCATTGATTTCATCGGCTCCGGGCTCAAATAGCGCTTGTCAACTTGGCATAAAGCGCGCACTGTGCGGCTATTGAATCGTTTTGCGGCGCTGCCCGGCAACGATTTCCTTCCTCAATAAGACATACAGGAAATACACATGAACTCTACCGGCGAACACGCATCACTGATGGATGGCGGCGTGACGTTTACAGTTGTCACCGTCGATTTCACCAAGCACGACTGCATCATTTCCAAGGAGGCGCTTGACGCCCTTTCCAAAAACCAGAGCGGAGATTTCGGCCCTCTGGAAATTTTCCAGGCTAATGAAGCGCGGATTCGCGGAGTGGCGCGCAGAATGATAGCAGCCAGGGTCAAATGCAATCCCTTACGGATTGAACCGCAGAGCTTCCATTAATTTCTGTCGGGCGATGCGACTTCGTCAAACATGCGTTGTCTGACAGTGCGGCATTCTGATGCCGCCACAGGTTTCAAGGTAACAAAGCACGGCATGTGTTACAGTTCGATGGCTCGCTAGAACTGCTGTCAGGTCAAAGCAGCGACTCCGGCTTCCATTCAACCTCTTTCCGGTCACACCCGAGCTCATAGCTCCACATGATGACTTCACCCTTGCCATGGCGGACTGACAATCCTGCGTGGCTCTTTTCAACCCTGCCCGCCCACGACGCGACGGACAAGGCCCAATAACCCTATTTTCCGCAGGCTGTGCGTATGACGCACACGGTTGCGCGCGTACATATCTATCCGCGCCGTGCATCAGGCCTGCAGTCACGCCAACACTACACGGGGAAAAATTATGGCTAAAGAAGATTTGCTTGAAATGATGGGACTGGTCACCGAGGTGCTGCCTGATTCGCGCTTTCGCGTCGGCCTCGAGAACGGGCATCAGTTGATTGCCTACACTTCCGGCAAGATGAAGCAGAACCACATCCGCATCCTGGCTGGCGACAAGGTCTCGATCGAGATGTCGCCCTACGATTTCAGCAAGGGGCGCATCACGTTTCGCCACCTGGAAAACAAGCGCGGCCCCTCCACTCCGGGACACGCGCGCAAACGCTACTGATATACCGCCACACCCTGGTGCCAGGGGAATGCAGAATTCCCTTTGACACTCAGGTAGATTGCCCCGGCATGCCGCCAGGGCAATCTACGGCATTACACCTTACACGGCGGCCTTGTTCTGGCCTCTTTGTCCGCTGCCGCCGGAACGCATTCCAGGCTTTGCACCTTGTCGTGCCCGCTGCTGTTGCGGCCTCGGCGGCTTGGCGGGCGCACCGGCCCGCGGCGGCTGAGCACGGCGCCCGTTCTGTATGGGCTCTGCCTTGATGCTCTTGTCCACTTCGAATCCCGGCACGGCCTTCACCTCGATCTCGCGCTTCAGGAGGCGCTCGATATCGCGCAAGAGCTTGTGCTCATCCACGCATACCAGCGATACCGCCTGGCCGGTGCTTCCGGCACGGCCGGTACGGCCGATACGGTGCACATAATCCTCCGGCACGTTCGGCAATTCGTAATTCACTACATACGGCAAGAGGTCGATATCGATGCCGCGCGCGGCAATGTCGGTCGCCACCAGCACATGTAGCTTGAGGCTCTTGAATTCGGCCAGCGCACGGGTACGGGCATTCTGGCTCTTGTTTCCATGCAGGGCCGCGGCGGAAATACCGGCCTTGGAGAGCTTGTCGGCCAGTGCATCCGCGCCATGCTTGGTGCGCGTGAAGACCAGGACCTGATGCCAGTTGTGGTCGCCGATCAGCTTGACCAGCAGGTCGCGCTTCCTTGCCTTATCTACGTAATACACGCTCTGCGCGACCATCTCGGCGGGTGCATTGCGGCGCGCGACTTCAACCTGCTGCGGATTGCGCAGATAGCTGGCGGCCAGCGTGCGGATCTCGTCCGAGAACGTGGCGGAGAACATCAGCGTCTGCTTCTGTTTCGGCAGCAGCGCCACAACCTTGCGGATATCGTGAATGAAACCCATGTCAAGCATGCGGTCAGCTTCGTCGAGAATGAAAATCTCGATCGCAGACAGGTCGACATTGCGTTCGCCCACATGGTCGAGCAAACGGCCCGGCGTGGCGACGATGATATCCACCCCGCCGCGAAGTGCCTTGGTCTGCGGTGCCATGCCGACGCCGCCGTAAATGACCGCTGACTTGAGCGGCAGATACTTGCCATAGGTGCGTACGCTTTCCTCCACCTGCGCGGCAAGTTCGCGCGTGGGCGTGAGCACCAGTACGCGCGGCTTCAGGCGTGTCTTCGCCGGGCGGCTGGACAACAACTGGAGCACCGGCAAAGTGAATCCGGCAGTCTTGCCGGTGCCTGTCTGAGCGGCTGCCATCAGGTCATGGCCGCCGAGTACTACCGGAATCGCTTGTGCCTGGATAGGCGTAGGTGTGTCATAGCCCTGCTCGCCGACGGCGCGCAGGATATCGGCTGAAAGGCCGAGATCGGTGAAATGCATGGGTAGTTTTTTCCTGATTCGGCCCTGCGTGCTTGGCACGTACCAGTCCGGGCGGAATCGATAAGA